>NZ_PHGS01000008.1:0-93403 GCF_003031125.1 Agrobacterium sp. LAD9
AAGCGGCGGTTTGCGGCTTCTGTTGTGCGGCAATTTCCGGCTTCTTGGTAGCGGCGGCCATCTCGTCGTCGGTCACCGCTGAAACACAGCCGGAAAGCCCAAGCAGCGAAACCGCGACGACAAGACGCGGACGGACAAGGCGTCTTTTCGCGCTTTCGACAGTTTTCATGGCTGGCCTCCGTATCTTGCATTTCCAACAGCAGCACGGGAACGGAATCGTGTGCTTCCCCAAAACGGGACTGGCCGTTTCGATTCGCGGACTATGCCTCATCCCCTCAGGACAAGGCAAGAGCACCCGAAAACGCCGCTACTCACCGGAAAATCCCTACCAGGAACCGGTATTCTGCATAGATATCCACGGTTCGGCTGGTGCGAAGCTTTCGCCCTTCTGCAGAATTTCGAAGGAAATACCGTCAGGCGAACGCACGAAGGCCATATGTCCGTCGCGCGGCGGCCGGTTGATGACGATGCCGTTCTGCTGCAGCCGGGCGCAGAAATCGTAGATATTGTCGACCTCGTATGCCAGATGGCCGAAATTGCGGCCGCCGGTATAATCCTCGGTGTCCCAGTTATAGGTGAGCTCCAGGCAAGGCGCCTTGTTTTCCTTCGCCGCAGCAATGTCGTCGCGCGCCGCAAGAAACACCAGAGTGAAGCGGCCTTTTTCGTTCTCGATTCGGCGTATTTCCGTAAGACCGAGCAGGTCGACATAGAATTTAAGTGATTCGCCAAGGTCTTTGACGCGAACCATCGTGTGCAGATACCGCATTTTATTCCTCTCCATTACACGGGTCCGAAGCCGTTAAACGCATGATGGCAAGCCCCGGACAAGGACGGCGACATAAAAGCAGCTGCGTAAATCAAAAACTAGGGCTTGCGTGAAACCGTTACCAAGATGTTAATCTGGCGCACAGGAATCAGTTGACCGGTGTATGGCGCGTAATCGAGGGGTTGGCAGGATATGGCTGATAGGATGTCATCGAAAACGATAGTCGATGTCGAGGACCTTTCGGGCGATGCCGTGGACCTGACCGAGATTACCGGCGTCGTGAAGTGGTTCGATGTCGCCAAGGGTTTCGGCTTCATCGTGCCTGACAACGGCACGCAGGATGTGCTGCTGCACGTCTCCTGCCTGCGCCGCGACGGTTACCAGACTATCCTCGAAGGCACGCGCATCGTCGCCCTCATCCAGCGGCGCGATCGCGGTTTCCAGGCTTTCCGCATTCTCTCCATGGATCAGTCGACCGCCGTTCACCCCTCGCAGCTGCCCCCGGTGCGCACCCATGTGCAGGTGACGCCGTCGAGCGGGCTTGAGCGCGCCATCGTCAAGTGGTTCAACCGCACCAAGGGTTTCGGCTTCCTGACGCGTGGCGAAGGAACGGAAGATATTTTCGTGCATATGGAAACGCTGCGCCGTTTCGGCCTGACGGAGCTTCGTCCCGGTCAGGTGGTTCTGGTGCGCTTCGGCGATGGCGACAAGGGCCTGATGGCGGCGGAAATCCATCCCGACAACCCGGTTGCCATCGGGATGTCGCATTGATGTCCGCCCTGCGCCATATGGTGAAAAGCGCCGTTATGGCGCTTCTTTTTTTCACGCTGGCCGGCACCGCGCAGGCTCAGGAACGCCAGGCCTTCACGTCAGAGCCGCTCACCATTGAAACCGCTTCCGGGAAAACGCACGACTTCGTTGCCGAACTGGCGCTGGACGATGCCCAGCGCGCGCAGGGTCTGATGTTCCGTAAATCCATGCCGTCTGAAAACGGCATGTTGTTCGATTTCGGTGAGGCGCGCGCCGTCGCCATGTGGATGCGCAACACCCTCATCCCGCTCGATATGCTGTTCATCGGCAGCGATGGCCGAATCACCCATATTCACGAAAACGCCGTTCCGCATTCGGAAGCGATCATCAGCTCCCGCGGACCCGTAAAATTTGTGCTTGAGCTGAATGGCGGCGCCGCGAAACGTTCTGGCATCAAGCCCGGCGATATGGTCCGCAGCGCGCAAATCGGCAACCGGAAATGACATTGCCGCGTTATTGCGTCTGAATGAGCCGGACGAGGTTTCGCCCGGCTGGCACAATATTCAGTAAACCGGCTCGATATGGCTCAGAATCCGGCAATTGGAAATGGAAGCGGCAAGATTGATGGCGATATCGATCGCCTCGACCGAATCGGCCGTGCCTTCCAGATAAATCACATCATTTTCGACACTTGCGGAAATGCGCGACTTTTCGAGCCCTGATTCGAAGGCCAGAGCCGAGGTGATAGCCTCGCATACGCCGGCCATGCGGTCTCCGAAGAAGCTTTCCTGAATGCCTGACAAATTAAACATATGTGTTCTCCTTCTTATGAACATACCAACGCCGTAGCGGTGGTTTTGTTCATCTCCGGTTCATCTATTTGTTCATCTTCCATTCATCTTGGAAAATTGGAACCCCCTGATCGATCACATTTTAGGTGATCGGGAACCATTTCGTGAGGCGGGCATTTCGCGCATGGGAGTGTGAGAGGCTTTCAAGCCAGGTAAAACAGGGAGGAAAATGACATGCTGATTCACAGAACAGAGCCGTGTCACCACGCCGCGTGGATGAAACCGGTGGCGATCCATCTGCCGCTTTCGGCGGCCGTGGAAATCTACAGCCCGCTGGTGGCACTTGATATGCTGATGTACCGCTGGCCCGAGGAACATGGGCCGGAATATGAGGAAGCGCGGAGGAACTGCCTCGATGCCATCGCCGGCAGATGCGACATCGAGAAAGCACGGGAATCGTTTCTCGTCGCAAGCAGTCATGCCCATATCCTGAACGTCCATTAAAATTCATCGACCATCATGACGATTGGGCCCTTCTATGCGGAGGGCTTTTCTTTTGAGCGCAGCCGTCGTGACGCCTCTCATGCGCCGCTCGATCTCCCTGCCTGTCCGATCATGACATGTAACTGTCACGCAAACGTTATAATCGGCAGAGACGAATTCCATGGAATCGATTGGCGGGTGGACCGCCGAAAGCTTGGGAGTGGAACTGGCCAGCATGGAAACCGTTTTTGCCCTTTGCGCAATCCTGCTCCTCGCCTTCAATCTTCTCGGCATCGTTCTGGCCGGCTGGCGACTGACAAGACGGGATGCGGAAAACGATCTTGTCCGGAAAAAACCGCCTGTCTCGCTTGTCGTGCCGCTGCGCGGCGTGGAAAACTTCACGCCGCTGACACTATCGCGCGCCTTTCAGCTCAACTGGCCCGACTACGAGCTGCTGTTCTGCGTCGCTGATGAATTCGATCCCGTGATCGAGGAAGTCCGCAAAGCTGAAGCCGCCTTTCCCTCGGTCTCCACACAATTGCTCATCGGTGACGACCGCATCAGCGCCAATCCAAAGCTGAACAATTGCGTGAAGGGCTGGCGCGCCGCCCGGCATGAATGGGTGATTCTCGCCGATTCGAACGTGTTGATGCCGAAATCCTATATTGCCACCATGATGTCGGCCTGGCGGAAGGACAGCGGGCTCGTCTGCTCGCCGCCGCTCGGTTCACGGCCTGCGGGTTTCTGGGCGCATGTGGAATGCGCCTTCCTCAACGGATCGCAGGGCCGCTGGCAATATGCGGCGGAAGCCATCGGTATGGGTTTCGCGCAAGGCAAGTCGATGTTGTGGAACAAGCCGTTCCTGGAGGACAATGGCGGCATTCGTGCACTCGCCGCCGAAATCGCCGAAGACGCCGCCTCGACGAAGCTAGTCAGAAGCGCCGGCCGCAGGGTGCATCTGGTCTCCGCCCCGTTCGAGCAACCGCTCGGCCAGCGCCATGCCGGTGAAATCTGGTCGCGCCAGACCCGCTGGGCGCGGCTGCGACGTGTGACCTTCCCGCAATATTTCGCACCGGAAATCCTGACCGGCACGCTTCCCCCGCTTCTCTTCGCGCTCGCCGCCGCTGCCATGATGGACGTGAACCTTACCGCAACCGCCTTTGCCGTCCTCACCCTCATGTACGTTCCGGAACTCGCGCTTGCCGCCCTCAACCGCTGGCCGGTTTCGCTCTACACGCTGCCGGCCATGATCAGCAGGGATATGATCATGCCCCTCGTCTGGGCCCGCAGCTGGATCGGCAGCGCGGTGGCTTGGCGTGGCAATGTCATGACGATCGGCACGGCCGAGAGCACACTGGCCGGTCCGTCAGCGGAATAAATTGTCATCTTTGGGATAGGGTTACGCCGGAAAGCTGATGTTTTGCTTTAAAATGGTCGGAGTGGAGAGATTCGAACTCCCGACCCTCTGGTCCCAAACCAGATGCGCTACCAGACTGCGCTACACTCCGCCGAGGCGATGGCTGGGGAATACACGGTTCACCCGCAGTCCGCAACAGGGAAATTCATCTTTGTTCAACCGCGGCCCCGATGGGCAAAACATGACGCCGAAACGGCGGAGTGCGATCGGGCTGCTAGGGGATAATCGTCTTGACTCTCACCTGAAGTCAGTCCATTTCAAATTCAACGTTCCTGACACGATTTGGTTATTCTATTCAGGTACGTGATGAATAATTCGGGGTGTTGTGCCCCACTGTCCAACCGGAGCAGTTTCGACATGTCTGCGAAGATTTACCGCCCTGCAAAAACCGCCATGCAATCCGGCAAGGCGAAGACCAATGTCTGGGTTCTGGAATTCGACGCCGAAGTTCCGCGCAAGATCGATCCGATCATGGGCTACACCTCCAGTTCCGACATGAAGCAGCAACTCAAGCTGACATTCGAGACGCAGGAACAGGCCGAAGCCTATGCCCAGCGCAAGGGCATCGAATACCGCGTCATCCAGCCGAAGGAAGCGACCCGCAAGGTGGTTTCCTACACCGACAATTTCCGTTTCAACCGCACCCAGCCCTGGACGCACTGAAACACCAAGATCAAAGTTTTTGCCGGAGTATCGATTGCCCGGCATGATGGCCCCTTAGCTCAACTGGATAGAGCAACTGCCTTCTAAGCAGTAGGTCGCAGGTTCGAGTCCTGCAGGGGTCGCCAATCTTTTCAATCCCTTAGCGACTTTTTCTGAATCATCAGTTTGCAGTTTTCTGGCGCAGTTTGCAGAATTCGTCCTGTGGGCGTTCTGGTGGTGCAACTTTTTGTTGATTTTCCACTTGCACGAATCGGTGCCGACAACCATCTCTAATTACGACTAGAGACAGCCGCGCATGAGGGGGCCACCTGGCTGTTCAAACTGGAAACACCCTCAAAAAGTCTGGCGGGCGATACGCGGTTACCCAAGACTTCGCCCAGAGATGAAAGGGATGCGTATGCACGCTTCTTTGGTTCTCGAAGCCAGTCAGTCGAAGCAGTCGTTTCGATTGAGGTTTGACCTCAAGGTCAGCTTGGCTTCAATCGTAGCATGGTTCGGTCTGTAATACAGAAGCCTCTCTTGCTCACGCGGGGGAGGCTTTTTGATGTAGCGAGATTAAAGAGGTTTCGCGGCAGTTATATGAGCTGCACAATTCAGGCCGGAGGAAAACAGAATGGTGGAAGTGCTCATTGGTTCTCGGTGGCGTTGTCCATTTTGCAGCACAAATTCTTTGATTAGTAGAGACAACTTAAGCCGGATCGTGTTGCCATTGAATGGCAAATCTAAACATGGGAACAAAGCCATAGCTGTGACTTCAATCTCGTGCGCAAATGAAGATTGCAGTGAGCTATCGCTAACCATCGACTTCGGCGATTACAAAACGTCTAGGAGCAATAGTGGCTTTATCAATCACATAATGAACGAATGGGATGTCGAACTTACAAAGAGTTTTTTGCCCGACGGGGTATCTGTGTCGGTACCGGCTAGCGTTCCAGAGGAAATTTCGATCACGTACAAAGAGGCCGCACGGATAGCGGATATAAGTGGCAGGGCATCAGCGGCAATGTCCCGTCGTTGCCTGCAAGGAATGGTCCGCCACTTCTTCGATATCCCAAACAACAAGCGCGGCAACTTGGGGGCAGAACTGTCGTTTGTAAAAGATCGTATAGATCCCGAAATGTGGGACAACCTGCTTGCGGTCCGCAGCGTGGGCGACATCGGCGCCCATATGGATAATAACGTCGACCAGATTATTGACATTTCGCCTGAGGAAGCTCGAATTCTGCTGGCGCTAATCGAGAGCCTCTTCAAAGAGTGGTACGAAGCCCGAGAGAAGCGTGAACGCTCATCTGCCGCGTTGAAGGACCTTTTGGTGTCGAAACGCGCTCAGCAAAAAGAAGCGAAGCAGAAGTCCGCCGTGGTAGCAGACGAAGGCTCGAGAGATAACTAGCCGTTCATTCGGAAAGATATGGCTCAGCTTAAAATTAAGCCATCTCATTTCACGCAGCCACCTTCAGCCGCTCAACAGCATCGCTATCCTACGTGTTGGAATGCGAGCTTGAGATCGTCGCTGATTTTACCCGGTCTCAGCGCATTTGGGGTATGGGTGCCGCAATGGCGCGCGCCGTAAGCCGAGGACACGCGGTTATCCAACACTCTTCGGGCTGTAATCGGGCATTGGAGAGCGGCATATCGATCGCGATGAGATTGACGTTGCATTCGGCAAGCGATTCTCTAGCATTCAGAAGCGCTGTCACCTATGCAACGGAACCACGGTGACGATCGGTGCGGGCGAGTGTTTCCTGTAAGAGTACGAGAAAATGATAGTAGGACGAGGCGGCAGCCCGCAGCCGCCAGTGAAGGCCGTCCTTGACGACCAGGGCCCCACGCCGCTCGGCTCGGTCACCGTCCAGGCGGCATCAATCCCCAATATGGCGCTCAGAGCAGCTCCCCCGTTTGCCCGCTGCAAGCGGCCGAGCCCTACCCCTGCCCAAACAGTGTGAAATACCCCCACACCGCCACGAAAAACGCGATGACAGCCGCAATCGTCAAAGCCTTCCTGGCTTTCGGCCCGAGGGGTTCGCGTGGCTTCTTCGGCGGCACCGGTTTGCGGAACTTCACCACATTGTCGTTCATTTCATCATCGTCCTGAATGTCGCCGCTGAAAGCTCAGCCGCGTTTATGGCATCGATATTTCCGGATTTATCTCTAGCAGACCAGAACTATCATAAATATTACCAAGTTTTCACTTCACCCTCAGGGCAAGCTATGTCACTTCCCACAATCAGAGGAATACAACGGCGACAGATGGACGGACAAACCGGAGAGCGGAAACAACCCTCTGTGGTATTTTGAATTTTGCGGGTGATGAGAATGAATGACGCCAATACGAGTGGCAGCGACACAAAAAACAGCCAGCCCGATCTGCGCGAGATTCTGGGAACGAACAGAAACGGCCGCAAGAAAAAGTCGCGTCGGTTTCTCTATGCCGCAGCAGCCATTGTGCTGATTGGCGGGGGCCTTGGTTATTATTACCAGTCACGCGCAGCCGGCGTCGCCTATAGCTACACCACGGAGGCCGCGCGTCAGGGCGATCTCTCGGTCATCGTCACCTCCACGGGCTCGGTTCAGCCGACGGATCAGGTCGATATATCGAGCGAACTGTCCGGCACGGTGCGCAAGGTCAACGTCACCTATAATACGCCGGTCAAGGCCGGAGACGTGTTGGCGGAACTGGATACCAACAAGCTGGAGGCCGACGTGCAGAGCGCCCGCGCCAAGCTTGCCTCCGCCAAGGCCAACGTGCTAAAGGCGCGCGCCGATCTCGGCTCGGCAAAAACCTCGATGGAGCGCCTGAGATCGCTGGTGCAGAACCGGGTGTCCAGCCAGCAGGATCTGGATGCGGCGCAGTTCACCCATGATGCCGCCGCCGCCACGCTGCAGGTCAACGAGGCAACGGTGCTGTCAGCGGAGGCGGATCTGAGGCTCGCCGAGGTCAATCTCGGCAAGGCAAAGATCGTCTCGCCCATCGATGGCGTCATCCTCACCCGCAGCGTCGATCCCGGTGCCACCGTCGCCTCCTCGCTCAACGCCCCTGTTCTCTTCACCATCGCCGGTGATTTGCGCCACATGGAATTGCAGGTCTCAGTGGATGAGGCCGATGTCGGCAAGGTCGAAACCGGCCAGAAGGCCAATTTTAATGTCGATGCCTATCCCGACCGCAGTTTCCCGGCCGAGATCGAGACCGTGCGCTTCGCGTCCGAGACCGTGTCCAACGTGGTGACCTACAAGGGCATATTGACTGTCGACAATGAGGAACTGCTGCTGCGCCCCGGCATGACGGCGACCGCCAATATCATTGTCGAGGAAATCAAGGACACGCTGCTGGTGCCGAATTCCGCGCTTCGTTATACGCCGCCGCGCGAATCCGCCTCCCGTGGCGGCGGGTTGATGAGCCTGTTCCGCCCGCCCCGCATGGGCCGCTCGCAGAACCGCGACGCCGGCCAGGCTGCGACAGGCAAAAGAACGGTCTGGGTGTTGCGCAACAACAATCCGGTCTCCGTTTCCATTGAAACCGGTTCCACCGACGGCCAGCATACCGTGGTAAAATCGGGCGAGTTGAAGGCCGATGACCAGGTGATCACCGACGCAACGGCCCGCAACGCCGGCTGACGGAGGACAAGTGCATGCAACAGCCGCCGCTCATCGAATTCCGCGATGTCGTCAAGCAATATGGCCGCGGCGAAGCGACGATCCGCGCGCTCGATGGCGTCAGCCTCTCCATTCGCGAGAAGGAGTTCGTCGCCATCATGGGGCCGTCAGGATCGGGCAAATCCACCTCGATGAACATCATAGGCTGTCTGGATGTGCCGACATCAGGCGAATATCTGTTCCAGGGCGTGCCGACCAGCAGTTTCGACAATGAACATTTGACGCTGCTGCGCCGGCACATGCTGGGTTTCGTGTTTCAGGGTTTCAATCTTCTCTCGCGCACCTCGGCCGTGGAAAATGTCGAGCTGCCGCTGATCTATCGCGGCATGAAAGCCTCGGAACGGCGCGAGCGCGCCATGGAGGCGCTGGCGCAGGTGGGTTTGAAGGGCCGCGAGGACCACACCACGCAGGAGCTTTCCGGCGGCCAGCAGCAGCGTGTGGCCATTGCCCGCGCCATCGTCACCCGCCCCGCCCTGCTTCTGGCCGACGAGCCGACCGGCAATCTCGATACGAAAACCAGTGTCGAGATCATGGAACTGATCACCGCACTCAATCGTGACAGGGGCATCACGGTCGTTATGGTCACGCATGAAGAGGATATCGCCGCCCACGCCGGACGCCTCCTGCGCTTTGTCGACGGCCATCTCGCCTCCGATAGCGCCGCGGACAAAAAGGAGACATCAGATGTTCTTTGAAACGTCGCGTCTTGCGCTGCGCGCCATCAGCCGCAACCTGCTGCGCTCCTTCCTCACCGTGCTTGGTGTCGTCATCGGCGTGGCCGCCGTCATCGCCATGGTCACCATCGGCAATGGCACGACGGAACAGGTGAAATCGGAACTGTCACGGCTCGGCACCAACATGCTGTTCGTCCGCCCCGGCCAGTTCGGCCCCGGAAGGGCGAGCACCGAAGCCAAACGCTTTGACGACCGCGATATCGAGGCCATCCGCAACCAGATATCAGGCATCCGTGCCGTTGCGCCGCAGAACCGCAGTTCCGCCGCAACCGTCATTTTCGGCGGCAAGAACCACCAGACAAGTGTCATCGGCACCACCAACGATTATCTGATCGCGCAGGACTGGACCATTGCGCTCGGCCGCGACTTCCAGCCCGCCGAAGATCGCGGCGGCCAGATCGGCTGCATCATCGGCGAAACGGTGCGTCAGGAACTCTTTGGGGCAGAAAACCCTGTGGGGCAGACGATCCGCGTCAGCAACATCTCCTGCCCCGTCATCGGTGTGCTGGCCAGAAAAGGCCAGTCCGGCCTCGGTGACGACCAGGACGACACGATCATCATGCCGCTTAAAATCCACCAGCGGCGCATCGGCGGCACTACCACCATTTCCTCGATCATGGTTTCAGCGCAGGATGGCGTTTCTACCGCCAAGGTGCAGAGCGACCTGCAGAACCTGCTGCGCGAGCGCCGCCGCATCGGCATCGGCCGTGAGGATGACTTCACCGTCAACGACATGACGCAGATCGCCTCGGCCATGACCGGCACGACGACGCTGCTGACCGGGCTTTTGGGCGCGGTCGCCGCCGTCAGTCTTCTGGTGGGCGGCATCGGCATCATGAACATCATGCTGGTCTCAGTGACGGAACGCACCCGCGAGATCGGCATTCGACTTGCCATCGGCGCGCTGGAAAAACAGGTGCTGACGCAGTTTCTGGTGGAAGCCGTCATGCTGTCGGCCTTCGGTGGCCTCGTCGGCATCCTTACCGGCCTCGGCCTCGCTTATGCCGTCGTCAGCTATCTCACCGTGCCCTTTGTCACCAGCCCCTCGATCATCTTCCTCGCTTTCGCCTTTTCGGCGGCCATCGGGGTGATTTTCGGGTATTTTCCGGCACGGCGGGCGGCAAGCCTGAGCCCGATAGAAGCGTTGCGACATGAGTGAAAGTCGGCGTTCAAACCGCAACCGGCTTTGTGTGAGAAGAAACGGCAAGCTGCAACTCCTCCTTGGGGATTGACCCGATCCGCTCTAATCGCTCACCGTGGAGCACGCATATCCACCCATTCTTCGAGCGCGCGCTCTATATCGTCCTGATAGGGCGGCAGGTTTTCCTTCTCACTGATGGCGCGGAGATACGCTTCCACGGCATTCCGTTGCAGCAGGGTCAGTAAGGAAAATTTCTCCTGGCACCTGCACAAATAGGGTGCGAATTCGTGCCTGTAGTCGCCATCGAGATCAGCAGTCATATAGGCGGGCAGATGAAATCGCATTCCTTCAGCATCAAGGAAGGCGGGGCTGCCGGAATGTCTGTTGAGGTCCTCCACGGGGATAGCGGCCCAGTCATTCTTCTCGTCGCCAGCACGACACGCGGCGCGAACCTCATTATTCGCATAATCGTCAAGCGCCTGCGCCTCGGAGAGGCCGACGCCACCACCCAGGGTGACACCCGCGAATGCTTCTCTCACCGCCGCTTTCGCGTTTGCGATAATATCAGGCTCCGGTCGCATCAAATAATCCGCCTGTTCAATGATGCGTTCCCCCGTCACCGTGCACCGTCGGCCATTCTCCACCCTCGGTCCGCTCGAACTGAAGGCCATTCTGCGTGTCACCCTTGGATGTCGCAGACCGCGCTCGCAGGCGCGCCTTCTCCTCCCAGTAAAATGTAAGATAAATAATGCCGACGATCAGCGTCAGACCAGCCACGACGCCGGCGACGATCAGACCTATGGTCCAGATATCAATCGAGGCGCTATTGATTTCCATCCCGGTTTCCTCCCCACGATCAGTCCTGTCAGCTGTCCGAAATACCTTTTCAGTATGGGTGGCAGGTGGTCACGCACCTCCTGCCAAACCTCGCGGAATATCCGATAACCTTGCTTCAGGGCGTCAATCGGATAGGCTCACCCTCAAGTTTACCGGATGGAGTCTGGATGTTCAAATCGGTATCGGACAGCGCCGCTGCCGCAGACGGCGGTTCGCTCGCTCTCTTCGTGGAACGGATTGACGGGCAGACGGAAGTGTTTGTGATCAATCGTTCTCTCGCGTCACGCGGCAAGCCCGACTATAACAAGGTCACTTCAAGCCTTCAGCCACTTTCCGCGGGGGATTGCGGGATGGTCGCGGCGGCTCTCGAACCTCTATTGACGACGACGCCATCAATTCATCCGCTGGCGGATTTTATCGAAACCCTCAAACAGCAGTCATGATCCTTCGAAAGCTGATTTTGCGCGGGGCGCAGTTTGCGGAAAAAGAACCTCAAACCTCTCATCCGTCATCCTCGGGCTTGACCCGAGGATCTACAAACGTCTCAAGCGATTTGACGGGGATGGATCCTCGGGTCAAGCCCGAGGATGACGTCGCGTTTGTGGGAGCGCTGCGTGCATAAGGAAGGTCTGCCTCTCCATCGCAGAGATAGCCGTAACCAATCAGACGCTGGCCTCTGCCTCGCGCTGCTTTGCCAGCGCCGCCAGATCGGCAGGCTTCAGCTCGACCGATTCACCGCAGCCGCAGGCGGATGTCTGGTTCGGATTGTTGAAGGTGAAGCCAGAGCGCATCTTGGTCACTTCGAAATCCATCTGCGTACCGAGCAGATAGAGCACGGCAGAAGGCTGAACCCAGACCCTGGCGCCTTCGAATTCGACCAGATCGTCCTTCGCATCCGCTTCGGTCACAAGGTCGATGGTATATTCCATGCCCGCGCAGCCGCCCTTCTTGATGCCGACGCGCACGCCCTTGGCATCCGGGCCGGAATTTTCGACGATTGCTTTAACGCGCGAGGCGGCAGCCCCGGTCATGGTCATGATCGCAAAGCCCATCGGCTCATTCTCCTTCGACAATCGAGTTCAAGGCTCGATGCTTATGGATTTCAATCTAATAGCGCCTGAGAGTGTCATCAAGGGATGACACCTGTCAAAATCACGTCAGTACCAGCCGACGGCGACCTGCGCTTCTTCCGACATGCGCTCCGGCGTCCACGGCGGATCGAAGGTCATTTCAACGGTAACACCGGAAACACCCTCAACGGCACCCACGGCATTTTCCACCCAGCCCGGCATTTCACCTGCAACCGGGCAACCCGGGGCCGTCAGCGTCATGACGATCTTGACCATCCGGTCGTCTTCGATGTCGATCTTGTAGACGAGACCGAGTTCGAAAATATCGGCTGGAATTTCCGGGTCGTAGACGGTTTTCAGCGCCGCAATCACGTCGTCGCTGAGGCGCGCCAGCTCATCCGGCGGAATGGTGGATACCTTTTCCTGAGCTTCGGTCGCATCCTGGGTCTTTGCAGTGGCTTCGGCAGTCATGGTCTTAAACCTCAATCCTGATCTCTTATTCCGATATCAGGCGAAAAATTTGCGCGCATATTCCAGCGCCTCAACAAGAGAGTCTACTTCGGCGCGGGTATTGTAAAGGCCGAACGATGCCCGGCATGTGGAGGTGACGCCGAACCGTTTCAAGAGCGGCATGGCGCAATGGGTGCCGGCGCGCACGGCAACGCCGCGCCGGTCGATCACCATCGAAACGTCATGGGCATGGATGCCCTCGAGCTCGAAGGAGAAGATGCCGCCCTTGTCAGGCGCATTGCCGATGATGCGCAGCGAATTGATCTCGCGCAGCCGCTCAGCGGCGTAAGCCGCAAGATCTGCCTCATGCGCGGCAATCGCGGCACGGCCGAGATTGTCCATATAATCAAGCGCGTAACCGAGACCGATGGCCTGCACGATCGGCGGCGTACCCGCTTCAAAGCGATGCGGTGGCTCGTTATAGGTCACGTTGTCTTCGGAAACGTCGAGGATCATCTCCCCGCCGCCCTGGAACGGCCGCATCTCGCGCAAGCGGTCGGCCTTGCCATAGAGCACACCGATGCCGGAAGGGCCGTAAAGCTTGTGGCCGGTCATGACATACCAGTCGCAATCGATATCGCGCACATCGACCGGCATGTGAACCGCGCCCTGCGAACCATCGATCAGCACCGGAATGCCGCGCTCATGGGCAATGCGGCAGATTTCCTTGACCGGCACGATGGTGCCGAGCGCATTCGACATATGGGTGATGGCGACGAGCTTGGTGCGCTCCGTCAGGCTCTTTTCGAAAGCCTCGATATGGAACGCGCCGTCATCATCCACCGGCACCCAGACGAGCTTGGCGCCCTGCCGTTCGCGGATGAAATGCCAGGGCACGATGTTGGAGTGATGCTCCATGATCGAGATGACGATCTCGTCGCCCTCGCCAATAACAGGCATGCCGTAACCGTAAGCGACCGTATTGATCGCTTCCGTCGAGGATTTGGTGAAGACGATCTCGTCCACCGAACCGGCGTTCAGGAAACGGCGCACCTTTTCACGCGACGCCTCATAGGCATCGGTTGCAGCATTGGAGAGGAAATGCAGGCCACGATGCACATTCGCATATTCATTGGAATAAGCATGCGAAATGGCGTCGATCACCACCTGCGGTTTTTGAGCGGACGCGCCGTTGTCGAGATAGACCAGCGGCTTGCCATAGACCTCGCGCGAAAGGATCGGAAAATCCTTCCGCACTGCTTCAACGTCATAGGGGGCCGCCAGTGCGGCGCGTTCGCTCTCAGGCATGATGTTCCAGCCAGCTGGAGATGATCGTCTCCAGCGCCTCTACCAGATTTTCTTCTTCCAGTTCCTCGACGATCTGAGCGACGAAGGCATTCACCAGCATCGCCCGCGCCTTTGCCCGCGGCACGCCGCGCGCCATCATGTAATAAAGATGGTTGTCGTCGATATCGGCAACCGTCGCACCGTGACCGCACTGAACGTCGTCGGCGAAGATTTCAAGCTCCGGCTTTGCCGAGAATTCGCCATCGTCGGACATCAGCAGCGTATTGCACGCCATCTTCGCATCGGTCTTCTGGGCATCGGGTGCAACCCGGATCATGCCCTGGAAAATGCCCTTTGCACGGTCGAACACAACATTGCGGAACACTTCCGTCGAGGTCGTGTTCGGGACGTTGTGGCCAAGAACCATCGTCACGTCGGTATGCGTTTCGCCGCCCAGCAGGTTGACGCCGCGAACGATTAGGTCAGTACCCTCGCCATCCACGTCGATGCGCAGTTCCTGCCGCACCAGCTTGCCGCCGGCATTGATCACGAACAGGCGGATCTTGGCATCCGCGCCGATTTTCATGCGCAGCTGGCCGAGATGGATATCGGCGGCACCCTGCTGCTGCAGGATGATCCAGGTCACTTCCGCGCCGTCTTCAACGACGATATCGGTGACGGAGGAAACAAAGGCCGCGTCGGAAGTCACCGAAAGGTGACGTTCGATAACGGTTGCCTTGGAACCCTTGCCGAAGCGCACCGGAAAGCGGCTGTGAACCTGACCGGCACCGTGGATCGCCTGCAATTCGATCGGCTTTTCAATATCGGCATCATCAGGAATGTCGAGCACCAGACCGTCGCGCACGAAGCTGCCGTTGATACGGCCGATCACGTCGTCCTTGCTGGCTTCCGCAAGACCTGCGGCGGCGGAGCCGTCAGCCAAGCTTTCGGCGAAGCTCGAGACACCAACGTCTTCGATCTTGCCGATATTGGCCGTGCCATGCAGCACATAGGCGACCGGCGAACCGGCGATGACGGACGCGGCCTTCTCGATGACTGGAGCGGGCTGGTCTTCCGGAACGGCGCGCAGCAGGCTCTTGAGATCGGTATAGTGCCATGCCTCGATGCGGCGGGTCGGAAGACCACCGGTCTTCAGATCGTCGAACAGCACGTCGCGGGCAGCGACGACCGCGCCATTGCCCGGCAATTCGCTGAACTTGGCGGTATAGGCGTCGATGAGCGCGGTTTCCGCTGGTGTCAGCCGATTGGTAGTTTGAATGTTCATGGACATCACCTCCTGGCCTCTGGCTTAGGCCGCTTCACCGATGATGTCGGCGTAACCATTGTTTTCCAGCTCCAGCGCCAGAGCTTTGTCGCCCGAACGGATGATCTTGCCCTTGTAGAGAACGTGAACGCTGTCAGGCACGATGTAGTCGAGCAGGCGCTGGTAGTGGGTGATGACGACGGTGGCGCGATCCGGCGACTTCAGCGCGTTGACGCCGTCAGCCACGATCTTCAGCGCGTCGATATCGAGGCCGCTATCGGTTTCGTCGAGAACGCAGAGCTTCGGCTCCAGAAGCGCCATCTGCAGGATTTCGGCGCGCTTCTTTTCACCGCCGGAGAAACCGACGTTCAGCGGACGCTTCAGCATCTCCATGTCGATCTTCAGGTCGCCGGCAGCTTCCTTGACGCGACGGATAAAGTCCGGCGTCGTCAGCTCGGCTTCGCCACGCGCCTTGCGCTGCTCGTTCATCGCAACCTTCAGGAACTGCATGGTGGCGACGCCCGGAATTTCGACCGGATACTGGAAGGCAAGGAAAATGCCCTTGGCAGCGCGTTCAGCCGCGTCCAGTTCCAGAATGCTTTCGCCGTTATAGAGAATGTCACCGGAGGTGACTTCATAGTCTTCGCGGCCCGACAGGATGTAGGACAGCGTCGACTTGCCGGAACCGTTCGGGCCCATGATGGCCGCAACTTCACCAGCGGCAACCTTCAGGTTGAGGCCCTTGATGATCTCGGTTTCGGTATCGGCGATCTTTGCGTGCAGGTCGATGATTTCAAGCATGGTTTTATCCTAAGAATAGTGTGAGCGAAGGTGCGCGAAAACCGCGCACTCAAAGTGCGTATTCGTATGGCGGTTAGCCAACCGAGCCTTCCAGCGAAATGCCGATCAGCTTCTGCGCTTCAACCGCAAATTCCATCGGCAGCTGCTGGATGACGTCCTTAACGAAGCCGTTGACGATCAGTGCGATCGCCGACTCCTCGGGAATGCCGCGCTGCAGGCAGTAAAACAGCTGGTCTTCGGAAATCTTCGACGTCGTCGCCTCGTGCTCGAAGTGGGCTGAGGAATTCTTCGCCTCGATATAGGGCACGGTATGCGCGCCGCACTTGTCGCCGATCAGAAGCGAGTCGCACTGCGTGAAGTTACGCGTGTTGGTCGCCTTGCGGTGGGCAGAAACCTGGCCGCGATAGACGTTTTCCGAAAAGCCGGCGGCAATACCCTTGGCGATGATGCGGCTCGACGTGTTCTTGCCGAGATGGATCATTTTGGTGCCAGAGTCGATCTGCTGATGGCCGTTGGAAACGGCGATCGAATAGAACTCACCACGGCTGTCATCGCCACGCAGAATGCAGGACGGATATTTCCAGGTGATGGCCGAGCCGGTTTCAACCTGCGTCCACGAAATCTTCGAACGGTCGCCACGGCAATCGCCGCGCTTGGTCACGAAGTTGTAGATGCCGCCCTTGCCGTCCTTGTCGCCCGGATACCAGTTCTGGACGGTGGAATATTTGATTTCGGCATCATCCAGCGCCACCAGTTCAACCACGGCGGCGTGAAGCTGGTTCTCATCGCGCTGAGGTGCCGTGCAGCCTTCCAGATACGAGACGTAGGCGCCTTCTTCGGCGATGATCAGTGTGCGTTCGAACTGGCCGGTGTTCTTTTCGTTGATGCGGAAATAGGTGGAAAGCTCCATCGGGCACCGCACGCCCTTCGGCACGAACACGAAGGAACCGTCGGTGAAGACAGCCGAGTTCAGCGTCGCGTAGAAATTGTCAGTCGTCGGAACGACCGAGCCGAGATATTTCTTCACCAGATCCGGGTGCTCGCGAACGGCTTCGGAAATCGACATGAAGATCACGCCGGCCTTGGCCAGTTCCGCCTTGAAGGTGGTGACGACGGACACGCTGTCGAACACCGCATCCACGGCCACGCGGCGGTTTTCCACGCCGGCCAGGAGTTCCTGTTCCTTCAGCGGAATGCCGAGCTTCTCGTAAACCTTCAGCAGTTCCGGATCGACCTCGTCCAGCGACTTCGGGCCGGGGGTGCTTTTCGGTGCGGCATAATAATAGAGATCGTTGAAGTCGATCTTGGGATAGCTGACGCGCGCCCATGTCGGCTCTTCCATCGTCAGCCAGCGCTTGTAAGCCTCAAGACGCCATTCCAGCATCCATTCCGGCTCCTGCTTCTTGGCCGAGATGAAGCGGATAACCTCTTCCGAAAGGCCCTTCGGGGCCTTGTCGACTTCGATCTGTGTCTCGAAGCCGTATTTATACTGGTCCACATCGATCTGGCGGACCTGATCGATCGTTTCCTGAACCGCTGCCATGTCGTTCTCCAATCTCGCCGGAGCCAAGGTCCGGTGGCTTGTCAACGTATCAGGCGGCAAGCCGCCTTATCCATCTTCGGGCAAATAATCCGGGCCCGTATAAACGGGGCGGACCTTATACCCATGTAAGTGCGGGATGGCGCTTTTCACACATCCCGGCAAGCGGAAAATTGCTATTCCGCAATTCTTTGGCGCATTTTAAGCGGCCTGACCGGCCAGCTTGCGCCGCCCGGCAATTTTCGTGAACGCCGCAAGCGTGCGCTCAATGTCTGCCTCATCCGTCGCATGGCCAAGGGAAATCCTCAGTGCGCCGAGCTTGGGATCGCGTCCCATCGCCGTCAGCACATGGCTTTCCCCTACCTTGCCGGAAGAGCAGGCCGAACCGGCCGAGAGCGCGATGCCTTCTATATCGAAAGCGATCTGGCCCGTCTCCGCCTTCAAACCGGGCAAGGTGAAAAACGTGGTATTGCCGACACGTCCGACATCTTCACCGTGGATGATCACGTCAGGCGCATTTGCCCGCATGCCGTCTTCCAGCCTTGCGCGCAACGCGACAAGACGCGTCGCTTCCGCCTCGAGATTTTGCGCGGCAACAGCGGCCGCGGCACCAAAACCGAGGATCGACAGGGTATTTTCAGTACCCGAACGGTGTCCCTTTTCCTGCCCGCCGCCATGGATCAGCGGCTTCGGCATCATCACCTCGCCACGCGACACCAGGGCACCCGCACCCTTCGGGCCACCGAGCTTATGGGACGAGAGGACGAGAAAATCCGCGTCGAGAGCGTTGATATCGAGCGAAATGCGGCCAGCGGCCTGCACGGCGTCGACGACCATCAATCCACCCGCCGTATGCGCAAGTCGCGCCGCTTCCGCCACCGGCTGAAGAATGCCCGTCTCGTTATTGACCAGCATGCAGGCGACCATCGGCAAGCCGGCGGATTTGTCGTGCGAAGACAAGAGCGCTTCGAGTGCGGCTAGATCGACGACACCCGCTGACGTAACGGGAATTTCCGTAACATCAGCCTTGCCGAACCGACCGCCTTCACGAAAAGCGGGATGCTCGATGGCCGAGACATAAAGACGGCCATAGCGCACGGGAGCGCGTCCCATCCTGAAATCCGGCGTCAGCACCAGATTGGCCGCTTCCGTCGCACCGCTGGTAAAGGTGACGTGCGACGCCTGTGCGCCGCAAAGCACCGCCACATCACGACGGGCAGCCTCAACGGCCGCACGGGCTGCGCGCCCTTCCCGGTGCACGGAGGACGGGTTGCCGGCAATCTCCAGCGCGGAGACGAGAACCTCCCGCACGGCGGGCAAAAGCGGCGCCGTGGCGTTCCAGTCCATATATGTGCGCGTCAAACCCGTCATCGCGGAATAGTTTCGCTCAATCTTAATTGCGCCAAAACGCATTTTTCTTGAAATTACAGTTGCGCTTGCCTTATGACACGACCGAGTGCTTAAGCACACGCAAAGTTTCGAATTATTCTAAACTGCGTTCTAGAAAAGATGACACAGTTCGTCAAGTCTTCTCATCGGAAGAATGCGGTTGGAGAATGAAAAAACACGACCGGAGTACCAATGCCCGAAGTCATTTTTAACGGCCCTGCGGGTCGCCTCGAAGGCCGTTATCAACCCTCCAAGGAAAAGAGCGCGCCGATAGCGATCATCCTTCATCCGCACCCGCAGTTCGGCGGTACGATGAACAACCAGATCGTCTATCAGCTGTTCTATCTTTTCCAGAAGCGCGGCTTCACCACGCTCCGGTTCAATTTCCGCTCGATCGGCCGCAGCCAGGGCGAATTCGACCATGGTGCTGGCGAGCTTTCCGACGCCGCTTCCGCTCTCGACTGGGTGCAGAGCCTGCATCCGGATTCGAAGAGCTGCTGGGTTGCCGGTTATTCCTTCGGCGCCTGGATCGGCATGCAGCTTCTGATGCGCCGTCCGGAAATCGAGGGCTTCATGTCGATTGCGCCGCAGCCCAACACCTACGACTTCTCCTTCCTCGCCCCCTGCCCGTCTTCCGGCCTCATCATCAACGGCGATGCCGACAAGGTCGCGCCTGAGAAGGATGTGAACGGTCTGGTCGAAAAGCTGAAGACCCAGAAGGGCATCCTCATCACCCACCGCACCCTTCCCGGCGCCAACCACTTCTTCAACGGCAAGGTGGATGAGCTGATGGGCGAATGCGAAGACTACCTCGACCGTCGTCTCAACGGCGAACTGGTTCCGGAACCGGCAGCGAAGCGTATTCGGTGATAAGCCGCCATTTTTTGAGGCAGGTCTGATCTACCTATAATGATCGACGGCGGGCTTGGCTCAGCCCCCTCTGCCCTGCCGGGCATCTCCCCCACAGGTGGGGAGATCGAATCGTGGCGACCTCCCGGCCGCACTCAACGTGGCAGCTTAGGCGAAGAGCAAGCGTCTGGCTGATCTCCCTCCTTGTGGGGGAGATGCCCGGCAGGGCAGAGGGGGGTGAGCCAAGCCCGCCGCCCTATTACGCCCTCACCAAAACCCCACCCGTCACCGGCTCATTCACGCCCGTCGTGCCGGGATAGGTCAGCGGCAGGCCTTTAAGCGATCGCACGGCGAGATAGGCCCAGGCCTCCGCCTCCATCGCCCCGCCATCGAAACCCGCCTCTTCCGCCGCAATCACCCGCGCCCCCACCTTTGCGGCAAGGCTTGCAAACTCTTCCATGATCACCGGGTTGAGACGCCCACCACCGCAGACCACATAGGTTTTCGCTTCTTCCGGCAGGTAGCCTGCCGATTTGAGGATTGCGGCCCCCGTCAGATGCGAAAGGGTGCGCGCGCCGTCGGCAAACGAGGCCTCGCCCTTTTGCGGCGGCACGAAATCGCTGCGGTCAAGGGAGCGACGGATATTGGCCGAGAAGAACGGGCTTTCCATATAACGGGTGACGAGCGAGGCAACGACACTGCCGCCCGCTGCCGTCCTGCCGCCCTTGTCGAAGGCTTTCCCCGTATGGGCCTCGATCCACTGGTCGATCAGCATATTGCCGGGGCCGCTGTCGAAAGCGGCAAGCCGCCCGCCCTCACCGATATAGGTAAGGTTGGATATGCCGCCGATATTGACGAAAACGGCAGGCGTTTCGAACTCTGCCGGCAGATTGGCGGAGAGCGCCATGTGATAGGCGGGAATGAGCGGCGCGCCCTGCCCGCCATGCACCATGTCGTTGGCGCGCATGTCGTAAACCACATCGATGCCGGTTTCTTCAGCCAGAAGCGCGCCGTCGCCGATCTGCACGGTCAGCGCCTCATCCGGGCGGTGCAGCACCGTCTGGCCATGAAAACCGATCACATCGATATCGCCGGCTTCAAGCCGGTGACGGTGGAGGAAGGATTTGACCGCCGCGGCATGGGCAAGCGTCAGCTTGCGCTCTGCCTCACCAAGATCGCCGGGACGCTCGCGCCGTTCGCGAATGGATTTGGCTGTCACAAGCGCCTTCTGCCAGATGGCCCGCAGGCCGGCATCATAGGGGAAATAACCGCTCGGCCCGTGCCGCACCACGCTTTCGCCATCCGTGCGCAGCAGGGCGATATCGATGCCATCCATCGATGTCCCGCTCATCAGCCCGATCGCCGTTTTGACCTCGCCCACGCGCCGCTCCTTTGCAATATCGAATCATGCTTACACGAATCGCCGTTATTCATGGCCGAAACGGGTGCACTTTTCAAAAAACAATGGTAAAGCCCCCGGCGTTCATTGGCTGCCAATGACGATAAATATCCAACCAGAAAGAAAAAGGTCATGTCCAGGTTCAAGTCCGATTTCCTCCGCACGCTCGATGAGCGCGGCTTCATTCACCAGATCTCCGACGAGTCGGGTCTCGACGAACTGTTCGCCAAGGAAACCGTGACCGCCTATATCGGCTATGATCCGACGGCCTCGAGTTTGCATGTCGGCCACCTCACCCAGATCATGATGCTGCACTGGATGCAGAAGACCGGCCATCAGCCGATTTCCCTGATGGGCGGCGGCACCGGCATGGTCGGCGATCCGTCTTTCAAGGAAGAGGCCCGCAAGCTGATGACGATCGACATGATCGAGGACAACATCACCTCGCTCAAGCACGTCTTCGCCAACTACCTCGATTATGACCGCGCGGAAAACCCGGCGCTGATGATCAACAATGCCGACTGGCTGCGCGGCCTCAATTACCTCGAGTTCCTGCGCGATGTCGGCCGCCACTTCTCGGTCAACCGCATGCTGTCCTTCGACAGCGTGAAGACGCGCCTCGACCGCGAGCAGTCGCTGTCCTTCCTCGAATTCAACTACATGATCCTTCAGGCCTACGACTACGTGGAACTGAACCAGCGCACCGGTTGCCGCCTGCAGATGGGCGGTTCCGACCAGTGGGGCAACATCATCAACGGTATCGATCTCGGTCACCGCATGGGGACACCGCAGCTTTACGCGCTGACCTCGCCGCTCCTCACCACCTCCTCGGGTGCGAAGATGGGCAAGTCGGCATCGGGCGCCGTTTGGCTGAACAAGGATCTGCTGCCGGTCTATGATTTCTGGCAGTACTGGCGCAACACGGAAGATGCGGATGTCGTTCGCTTCGCGAAGCTCTTCACCACGCTTCCGATGGATGAGATCGCCCGCATTGCGGCGCTTGGCGGATCGGAGATCAACGAGGCGAAGAAAATCCTCGCAACGGAAGTGACCGCCATCCTGCATGGCCGCGCCGCTGCGGAAGAGGCTGCGGAAACGGCGCGCAAGACCTTCGAGGAAGGCGCGCTCGCCGAAAACCTGCCCTCCATCGAGGTTCCGGCATCCGAACTCGAAGCCGGCGTCGGCGTTCTCTCGCTCATCGTGCGCGCCGGTCTCGCCGGTTCGAACGGCGAGGCCCGCCGCCATGTTCAGGGCGGCGCGGTGAAGATCAACGACATCGGCGTTTCCGATGAGCGTCAGAACGTTGGTTCCGGTGAAGTGACCGGCGACGGCGTCATCAAGCTCTCGGTTGGCAAGAAGAAGCACGTGCTGGTTCGCCCGGCGTAACGCCCGCGTCAAAGCTGTTATTGAGGGCCGCGAAAGCGGCCCTTTTTATTGAAATTCGAAGATCTGCCGGAAGACGCCGGGCGCGATCAGCGACAGCGGATTGATCGTCAGCTTCGGCTGGTCCGTCTGGCCTGACAGTTTGAAGGTAATGCCGAGCAGACCCCGGTCACGGCCATTGCCAAGGAAGATGCCGATAAACGGCAGTTCCCCGAACAGCCGGTTCAGGCCATAGGCAGGCATGAAGGTGCCGGTCATGTCCATGCGGCCGCTCTGGTCCTTCAAGAGCCCCTGGAATGTCGCGCCGATCTGTTCACCGCGCACGACGCCGTTTTCCACCGCCACCGAACCATTGACATAAACGAGGCGGGCAAAACCGCGCTGGAATTTTTCCGAACTGACATCGATATTGCGGCGCACCGCATTGTTGAGGCTCCTGCCGTCCTCACCCGTCGGCGTGGCGACGATGTCCTGCAGCTTGGCCTCGTTGACGACGGCAAAATTGCGCAGGTCGAGCGAGCCGCTCCAGTCGCTGCCATTGGACGTCGTCAGCGCAAGGTTGAGAAGGCCGCCGCGAATGCGGCTGTAGATATTGGCAAAACGGGCGAGCGAACCCGCATCGCTGCTGGTCAGCGTTACGGTTCCCGTCGCCCCGCGATTGGTGGTCTGGGCGACGACCGCCTGGCCGTTGCCGGTGACACCGCGGAAATCGACCGAGCGCACCTTGCCGTCCCGCACGCTGACATCGGCGCTGACATTGCCGAGGATTTCATCGTTGAAACCGTAAACCTTATCGAACTGCGCCTTGACGGAAAGCGTGGGCTGCGAACGGGATGCGCCGTCGCTGCCGCTGGAGGGGCTGCGCAGCTTCGAAATGAAGGGCCTGAGATCGGCGGATTTGCCCGATGCATTGATGATATAGCCGTTCTTCGACGCTGCGATCGAAACGGCGTAATTATCGGAGGGCGACAGTTGCACGCGGCTGAGATCGGCTGAAATCAGCCCGTTCTTGCTGAAGGCGATATCGCCGGCTGCGCCGAAGCCGTCGCCATCGAGTGAGAAGTCGCTGATCGTCGTGCGCCCATCAGCGACTTCCACGGTAAAGGTGGCGCTGGCGGGAATGCCGATACCCTTGCTCCAGCCGAGCCCGGGCAGAATGATCGACGCCTTGGTCAGATCAAGCCGGATGTCCTGGCGTTTCGGGTCTGCGCCGTCGATTTCAATCGCCGTCGTGCCGCCGAGGACCGTGGACAGTTCCGGGGCGAGCTTGGCAACCTGCGTCTCATTGAGGGTTGCCTTCAGCGACAGTGTCGGCGCGACATCGCTCTTCTTTCGCACCGGCTCCGTCATCACGATATCCATCGGCACATCGTCCACGCGGCCCTTGCCCTCGAGTTTGAGCTGGCGGTCGTCCAACGTCATGAAGCCATCGAGAGCGGTCACCTTGTGGCCGGCGAAGGGCTTTGTCAGCGACAGGTTCTTCAGGTCGAGATCCGCCGTCCAGACCGGCGGCGGCGGGTTGTGGCTGGAAAGCAGGCCAACGGTCAGGTTAGCATGGGCTTTGACATCGCCGGTGAAATCTTCCGGTTTGAACTGCGTGTCCTTGAGCGCATTGATGGGTTTGAGTGTCGCAAGCTCGGCCACGGCATCGGCCGAACCCGAAACGTTCAGCTCGAGATTTCCGAGTAGCGGCTTGTCGTAAACAGCGGAAATGAGAAAGCGGCTGTTCTCCAGCGCGAGCGAGCGGTTCGACGGGAAATAGGTTGTGCCCTGCTTGATATCGACCGCCATCTTGCCGCCGACAAGGTCAAAATGCGCATCGACATCGCGCAACGGTGGAATGTCGCCGGTGGTATTGAGACGCGTATCATCGATATCGAAGCGGATCTGCATTTCGCTTTCGCCCAGCACCAGAGGGCAACCGGGGCCGCACATCCGTCCCTGCGGGATGAAGATCGCGATTGAACCATTGGTGACGGTGCCGCCGTAAAGATTGGACACGACCCAGTCGCGCGGTTTGTGCGCCATCCAGAACGGCCAGAGCTGCTTGACCGCGGTGGCCTCCATCTTCGGAATCTGTCCGCCGAAACTGATTTCTGGCGACCCCTGGCCGAACCGGATTTTCAGCGATCCCGCCATGTCTCCGAGCGGGCCCGTGACATAAAGCGCGGGAACATCGAGCTGTTTCGTCGCCGCCGTAAAATGCCCGTCCGCCTTCAGGCTGAAAGGAACAGGGGCCTCCCCCGAAGCTTCGGACGAAGCAACGCCATTGTCGATCCGCAACGAAAGACCGAAGCCGTCTTCCGTATCGCTGATTTCACCGGCGACCGGAATAATGGTTCGGCCGAGCTCCAGCCGCGAATTGTCGATGACGAGGGTGCTTTTTGCAAAGTCATAATGCGCATTGACGGTGCCTGCCGTGAAGGTCTGGGCTTCGCCGCCAATCCGAAGCGTGCCGTTGCCCATGCCGAGGGAAACGTCCAGGCGCGGCTCCTGCCCCTGCGTGGCCCGCCGGGCGACAATGTTGACGCCGGTCTTGACGTTCAGGCCTTCATGAAGATTGCCGTCGGGATCGTATTTTTCCAGGAACGGGCCGATATCGAAACCGTCGATGCGGGCCTCGAAGCCGTTGATCACACCGCCCGCGCCGGAGGTTTTGAGCGACACGCTGGCAATTTCACCGTTAAACAGCGTTTCGCCATCAAGCGAATAGCCGCCCTGCTGATCCGGCGTCAGCGACAATTCGCGCACTTCGATTGTACGCGGCTTGCCCAGCTCGCCGGGCGGCAGGTGAACCGAAACGCTAGAGATATCGATCTCCTCGGTTCCGCTGCTCAGGAAAGCCTGGGCGAGCTTGTCGAGCTGTCCGAAGGCATCCTGCAATTGCTGCGGCACGGCGTCGAGCTTGACGCTGGTGAGATCGAACCCGTTACCCTTGGGCAAAAGCGCGGTATCGAGCTCCATCCCGTCAGCTTCGAGGCTTTGCACCGAGACACGGCCGGTCAGAAGCGCAAGCGGATCGAGCGCCATGCCGATCGCCCGCGCCCGGCTCAGATGCTGGCCGGATTCCTTCTCAACGATATCCACGTCCTCAGCCACCAGCGCAAGGCGCAACCCGGTGGAAAACCTGATCGCCGAAGAACCGATCCGCGCGCTGTAGTGTGGACCGAGCGCCTTTTCCAGCGCCTGCTGCGCCTGGCTGGAAAGCGTCGCATCGATCGATCCGGTCTCGACGGAAAGAATGATGCCGCCGATGGAGAGGAAGGCCAGCACGAAAAGCGCCGCGAAAATCTTGACGAAGGCTCGCACCATGGAGCGCGGCGCGGGGCAATGAACGATGATGGGATCTTCGGCCTGCGCCGAAGGAAGATCATGCAGCGCAATGATATCACGCCTGCCGAACTTGACCTTTTCACCCCTGACTTCAGCCATACGCCCTTGTTTGCCCTTGAATAGCTTTTGTTTCGCCGCAACACCGGAGCGGATGGCGAAAAGTATAAGCGGTTTCCGTCTGGAATCCCGCTCTAATTCTTTAGCCCAGATCACGATTGAGATTTAAGATCGTTTCGACCTCAAATCTCAATCGTGATCTGGACGACGCGCGGTTTCGCTATATATCGAATGTGGCGACTTTCACTCAACATCCCGGCGAAAGAAAGGTAGATTATGACAGACTTGACGATTGGCGGCACCGCTCCCGATTTTACTTTGCCCCGTAACGGTGAAGGGACGGTGACATTGTCCAAACTGCAAGGCAAGGCCGTCATCCTCTATTTCTACCCGAAGGACGACACATCAGGCTGCACCGCCGAAGCCATCGACTTCAGCGCGCTGGGCGGCGAATTCGAGGCCGCCAGCGCCGTCGTCATCGGCATTTCGCCCGACAGCGTCAAAAGCCACGACAAATTCGCGGCAAAACACGCGCTCTCCGTCATGCTGGCCGCCGATGAGGAGAAGAAGGTGGTGGAAGCCTACGGCGTCTGGAAGGAAAAAAGCATGTATGGCAAAAAGTACATGGGTGTCGAACGCACCACCTTCCTCATCGCGCCGGATGGAAAAATCGCGGAAGTCTGGAACAAGGTGAAGGTCGCGGGTCACGCGCAGGCCGTTCTTGAGGCCGTGAAGAAGCTCTGAGGGACCAATCCGTCGTGACGCCCCCGTTCAAGATCATTTCGCTCCGAGGCGGCGCGACGGATGCCATCGTGAGCGCCGATCTCGACAGAAAAACCGCGCTTGCGCAGGAAACGGCGACGCGCTGGTTTGCGCGCCGCCTGTCGCTGCGCTCCCCGCTCGACCCGCCGCTGCCCGAACGTCCGGGCAGGCCCGAGAAGCCGGAACTCGTGCCGCCAACCGCCGTGGAACGCCGCTCGCTTCACAGCGTCAAGGGACGGATCGCGCTGCTGCATGCCATCGCCCATATCGAACTCAACGCCGTCGATCTCGCACTCGACATCGTCGCCCGATATGCCAGCGAGCCCGTGCCGCATTCCTTTTTCGATGGCTGGATGCAGGTCGCCTTCGAAGAGGCAAAACATTTCCGGCTGGTGCGCGACCGCCTGAGAAGCCTCGGCGCCGACTACGGCGATCTGCCCGCCCATGACGGGCTCTGGCAGGCAGCTCATTCCACCCGCAACGATCTCACCGCACGGCTGGCGGTCGTCCCGCTCATCCTGGAAGCGCGCGGACTGGACGTCACCCCTTCCCTGCAGGCCAGGATGCGCGAGACCGGCGACCTCGAAAGCGCCGCCGTTCTCGACGTCATCTATAATGATGAAAAAGGCCATGTCGCCATCGGCGCGAAATGGTTCCGGTTCCTGTGCGCGCGTGAGAAGAAGGATCCGGCCGCAACTTTCAGGCAGCTGGTGCGCGCCAATTTCCGCGGCCCGCTGAAACCGCCCTTCAACGACCTTGCCCGAGCCGAGGCGGGTCTTACGCCTTCGTTTTACCGCTCGCTGACCGCCGTCAGCAATAGCTGACACCCGCAACTCACCTCCGGCAAAACTTCGTTAACCTTAACGAATTATGATTTCCCTTAAGAAATCGGCCAGTCCGGAGAGAGATTGTGACTGATACGGCGGAAAACCGGGTATTCGGCAAAAAGCGTGAGCCGCACGTGCTCATTCTCGCGCGCGGCGACAGGGTGCGGCACATGACCATCCGGCCGTGGATGGCGGCGCTTGCCGGCTGCACGATCGGCCTGTTTTCACTCGGCTATCTCGGCGCCACAAGCTATCTCATTTTGCGTGACGACCTGATCGGCGCGACCATGGCGCGCCAGACCCGCATGCAGAACGACTATGAAGACCGCATCGCGGCGCTGAGGGCACAGGTGGACCGTGTCACTTCCCGGCAGCTGCTCGATCAGCAGGTTGTTGAAAAGAAAGTGGAAAAGCTGCTGGAACAGCAGGCGGCGCTAACCTCGCGGCACGGCCGCATGAGTGAATTGCTGGAGCGCGCCGAAAATTCCGGCATCGCCGCCTCCCCGGCCGCGCCCTCGTCTCTTTCGAACGCCATGGCGCCGGAAAAACGCGCTGACCTCTCCGGCGGCCTTTCGGCCATTGAAAAGCTGATGGCGCCACGCAGGCCACAGGCGGAAAAGCCCGCTACATCAGACAGACGCGCCGCCTATGTACCCGAAGCCGGCGAAACGCCATCCGATCGGGCCGATCGGGTGTTCTCTAAGGTGACACTGTCGCTCAAGGATATCGAACGCCAGCAGATATCGCGCATAGCCAGACTGACCAGCGACGCCGAAGACAAGGCGAACGCGATGCAGGACATCATCCGGCAGGCGGGCCTGAAAATCGAGGAAAGCGGCACGAACGACATAGGCGGTCCCTATGCCGATCCCGAGCGCGGTGAAACCGATCCCTTCAACCTGTCGCTTACCAATCTCGACAATGCCCTGAACAGGCTCGACATCGTCAAGGAAACAGCAACCGCCCTGCCCTTCGGCAACCCGGCCCCCGGCCGGGCGATCACCAGCCGATTCGGCAACCGGATGGATCCGTTTCTCGGCCGCCCGGCCCTGCATACCGGCATCGATTTTCGCGCCGAGACCGGTGCTGACGTCAAATCCACCGGCGCGGGCAAGGTGACGGTGGCGGAAAACTCAGGCGGCTACGGCAATATGGTTGAGATCGATCACGGTCAGGGGGTTTCGACGCGATTCGGCCATCTCTCCGCCATTCTGGTGAAAGCCGGCGACAAGGTCGAAGCAGGCGACGTCATTGGCCGTGCCGGCAGCACCGGTCGCTCCACCGGTCCGCATGTGCATTATGAGGTGCGCCGCAACGATACGCCTGTTGATCCCATGCGGTTCCTGATCGCTGGAACGGAACTCAAAACCTATTTAAAATAGCAGCACGATTTTAATGCTTTTTTTGCGCTTTTTACGATAAATCGCTGAAATCTGCGCCAAAGGCTCAGAAGCCCCGCCCGAACCCCGCTGTTTCGCGCGCTTTCCCCGTTGTTTCCTTGACTTTCCGGCAATTTGGGCATATCCCCGCGCCAAGTCTTTGCAAGTGCCGCAGCGGCACGCAGGTGTTCTTACCGAACCAGAACGGAAAAAGTTCTTCCTTTGACAACATTCTCTGATCTTGGCCTGAGCCAAAAAGTTCTTTCCGCTATTGCAGATGCCGGCTACACGACGCCGACACCCATTCAGGCTGGCGCCATTCCGCCGGCGCTGGAAAAGCGTGATATCTGCGGTATCGCACAGACCGGCACGGGCAAAACCGCGTCCTTCGTTCTGCCGATGCTGACGTTGCTCGAAAAGGGCCGTGCGCGTGCCAGAATGCCGCGCACCCTGATCCTCGAGCCGACCCGTGAGCTTGCAGCGCAGGTGGCGGAGAACTTCGAGAAATACGGCAAGAATCACAAGCTGAACGTCGCCCTCCTCATCGGCGGTGTTTCCTTCGAAGACCAGGACCGCAAGCTTGAGCGCGGCGCCGATGTGCTGATCTGCACGCCCGGCCGCCTTCTCGACCATTGCGAGCGCGGCAAGCTCCTGATGACCGGCGTTGAAATCCTCGTCATCGACGAAGCCGACCGCATGCTCGACATGGGCTTTATTCCCGATATCGAGCGTATCGCCAAGATGATCCCCTTCACCCGGCAGACGCTGTTCTTCTCGGCCACCATGCCGCCGGAAATCCAGAAGCTCGCCGACCGGTTCCTTCAGAACCCGACCCGTATCGAAGTCGCCAAGCCTTCTTCCACGGCAAAGACCGTGACGCAGCGCATCGTCGCCGCGCACAACAAGGACTATGAGAAGCGCGCCGTGCTGCGCGATCTCGTCCGTGCCGAGGAAGCCGAACTCAAGAACGCGATCATCTTCTGCAACCGCAAGAAGGATGTGGCCGATCTGTTCCGCTCGCTCGACCGCCACGGCTTTTCCGTCGGCGCGCTGCATGGCGACATGGACCAGCGTTCGCGCACCACGATGCTGCAGAACTTCCGCGACGGAAACCTGTCGCTGCTGGTCGCCTCCGACGTCGCGGCACGCGGGCTGGATATTCCCGATGTCAGCCACGTCTTCAACTTCGATGTTCCCATTCATGCCGAAGACTATGTCCACCGCATCGGCCGTACCGGTCGTGCGGGCCGTTCGGGCAAGGCCTTCACCCTCGTCACCAAGAGCGATGCGAAATATCTCGACGCGATCGAAAAGCTGATCGCCGAGAAGATCGAGTGGCTGAGCGGTGACCTGTCCTCACTCCCCGCGCCCATGGAAAGCTTCGAGAGCAATTCCAGCCGCCGGGGGCCCAAGGAACGTGGCGGTAGAGGTCGCGACAGGAACCGTCGCGATGCACCCGCATCGCCGGTCGAAAACATCAATCAGGATGCACAGTCCGCTGTGGATACGGACATTGCGGCTCACGGAGAAGACAAGGTGAAGGCAGAACGCAGACCGGAAAAGACCCCGCGCAATTCCGAGCGCAACAGCCGCAACCAGCCGCACGCCAATGACGACAACCGCGACCGCCGCCGCCATTATCGCGACCACGACGATGGCCCGACACCCGTTGGTTTCGGCGACGACATTCCCGCCTTCATGCTGATCGTGGCCAACGCCAAGGCTTGACCAGCGCAATGGACAGCATGACACCAACCATCAAGCCCGGCCTCGATTTTCCGGGCGTTGGTGTCGGCCTTGTCATATTGCGTGACGAGCGCGTACTTTTGTGCCGGCGCTTGAAGGCGCCGGAAGCCGGATACTGGAGTATTCCGGGCGGCAAGGTCGATCACCTTGAAACATCCCTCGCCGCGGCACGCCGCGAGGCCGAAGAAGAAACCGGGCTTGAGATCGGCGACGTCGAATTTCTCTGCCATAGCGAATTTATCGATACGCAAGACCGTCACCACTGGGTTTCGCTGATCTTCGTCACCCGCGACGCGCAGGGTGAGCCGGCATTGACCGAACCAGACAAACTTTCCGCCATCGGCTGGTTCGATCCGGATAGACTTCCCGAACCCATCTCCGCCTTTGCCAAGGACGCCCTGGCCGCCCTGAAATAAGGCCGCACAAGCGACCAACCGAACTCGCTTGCAGGCAGCAAGGGCGTTCGACGGGCAATTTCACACAATCATGCGATCTATACGCCGGAGTCGGATTTTCCCTCTCCGCGCGATATCTTTTCCATAAATACAAAAATGAAAGAACGTCTTTGCGCCAGGCTTTCGGAATTCAATTTTAAATTGCTTAAATTAGCTACATGTAAAAAACCGCCCCAGTTTCCTGAAGCGGTTTATACGTAATGAAAAAAATAGAATATAGAATGTAATATAGTCTGGCAGTGCTTATAACCGGAACACTTTCCGAGGCCTGTTACAGCCAATTTCAGTCGTCCCCTGAAACAGTTACATCTAAGCTAATCATTTACTTTCCGTCAAGCAAATCTTCTCGCAAATGCGAAAAAAACATGGCGGAAAAGCGGTGAATAATTGGAAGGGTTATATATTCGTCATATATATCAATAAATTATGCAATTGATAATAAAATGTGCATGTTTTTGTGCTGCACTATAAAAAGCATAATCATGGATGAGTCTTTTCTAAACTGTGCTTATACGCGGCACATGTAATAGATTTATGAAGTAACGCAACTCACGGCAGGAGCACGAAATACTTCCTCGCCCATTCGGTGCAAAGGAGGAACAACTCCACCGCAAGAACAGCCGCACCGCGAGACCGGTCGCGCGCAATTGCACCGAATGAAAACAATTAAAAGTTGTTGGACTGCTCCGCGCCCTCGAATCGGGTAACTTCCGATCAAAACCGCCGCCCTGCGGATGGCGATATGCGATTATGATGAAACCGCAGCGATTTTTCCTTTGGAAAACCGGTTGTTGCCGATAAACATCAAGCCGGGACAACAGGATTTCTATCACGTCATGCTTTCACTTCGCCTGCTAACGATCATCGCCGGTTTTGCCTTCGCGGGCTCAGCAAGCGCGACATCGATTGGCATTGTTGCCCCTCAGAACGGTCCTTACGAGCTTCTGGGCCAGCAGGTGCGGCAGGGGGCGAAGGCGGCGGCGGCCAAGCTTGGGCTCGATGTCGTCGAAATCCACGAGAGCTGCGAAGACGGCAGCGGCGGCGCGATTGCCGATGGACTCGTGGCCGCCAAGGTCAGCGCCGCGATCGGGTTTTTATGCACGGAGACGCTTCAGGGCGTTCTGCCGCCATTGAAAGCGGCCGCCATTCCCGCGATCACGCTTTCCAGCCGCGCGCCGATCCTGATGGAAGATGCGCTGAAATACGGCTGGCCGCTCTTCCGCCTCGCCCCATCAGACCGGGCCGAATCGGACAGGATCGCCGAAATCATCCTGCGCGACTGGAAGGGACACTCCATCGGACTTGTGGATGACGGCACGATCTATAGCCGCGAGCTGGTGGACCGCATCCGCTCGGCGCTCGAGGAAAACGGCCTCAAGCCCACCTTCACCGATACGATGCGGCCCAACCAGGAACAGCAGGTGGCGCTTGTGCGCCGGCTGGCGCGCACCGGCATCTCCCATGTCTTCGTGGGCGCAGAGCGCAACGACGTCGCGATCATCGCCCGGGATGCCGCATCCGAAAACCTTCCCTTGACCATCATGGGCGGCGACGCCATGAACGCCGCCAACAACCCGGTTCCCCTGGTCGCGAATGTGCTGGCCGTCACTCGCCAGGCCTATGACGCCCTACCCTCCGCCCAAGCCATCGCCGGCGAATTGCGGGGCGCAGGCATCGAACCTGAGGGTTATATCCTGCCCGCTTATGCCGCGGCCGAACTCACCGCCGCCCTTGCAGAGGCAGTGCAGGCGCAGTCGAAACCCGGGCCGGAAATATTGGCTGGCGGAACCGTCTTCAAAACGGTCATCGGCGATCTCGGCTTCAACCCGTCACACGACCTTTCCGACAATCCCTATCGCCTGCAGCGCTGGAACGGCCAGCGTTTCGAACCGGCGGACAAGGCGGAAAGACAATAGGCAACGCGGCAGCAACGGAAATTCGATGAAACGCGGCTGAAAACCGCCGGCAACCGCGCGGCCAGCCGTTTCAAACCCGGATACTTGATGTTAAAGGCAGCTTACGCAACGCGTCGAGAGGAGTTTGCCCCATGTCCCTGCCCATCCGCATAGCCCCTTCCATTCTGGCTGCCAATTTCGCCAAGCTCGGACAGGAAGTCGCCGATGTCACGGAAGCAGGCGCGGACTGGATCCATCTCGATGTGATGGATGGCCATTTCGTCCCCAATATTTCCTTCGGCCCTGATGTCATCAAGGCGCTGCGCCCGCACAGCATGGCGTTCTTCGACTGCCATCTGATGATCGCACCCGTTGATCCCTATCTCGAAGCCTTCGCCAAGGCCGGCTGTGACAGCATCACCGTGCATGCGGAAGCAGGGCCTCACCTGCACCGCTCGCTGCAGACGATCCGCGGGCTCGGCAGGAAGGCCGGCGTGACGCTGAACCCCGCCACGCCGCTTTCGGTTATCGAGAACGTGCTTGATGATGTCGATCTCGTCCTGATCATGAGCGTCAATCCCGGTTTCGGCGGGCAGAAGTTCATTCCGGCCATGCTCGACAAGATCCGCGCGGCAAAGGCAATGATCGGCGACCGGCCGATCGAACTGGAAGTGGATGGCGGCGTGACGGCGGAAACCGCGGGCGCAATCGTTGCCGCCGGTGCGAATGCGCTGGTGGCCGGCTCGGCCGTCTTCAAGGGCGATGGCGTCGCCGACTACCGCAAGACCGTCGCTCAGTTGCGTGCAGCGGCGGAAGCCGGACGGACGTAACCCGCCACCGCTGAATGCGGACAGGCCGGGGGCTGCACAGCAAGGCGTTGGGGGACTTCATGGAAAGCGACAGGCGGGGTTTCCGTGACACGGCTTCGGCAGCGCTGTTTACGCTGCTCGGCGCGTTTGTCTGGGCCCTCTGCTCAGCCGCGGCCGCCACAATCGGCCTCTATGTCAGGAACCGGCTGGAAACCGACCACGCCACCGACATAATCACGCTTTTCTTCGCGGGCGGCCTTTTCGGCTGGCTGCTGGCCATGGCCGCGTTGCACTTCCTCCCCCCGTCCACCGCCCTGCCGCTGCGTTTTGCGGCGGCCTGTCTTGCCATCGCTTTTTTCACGCTGGCTGTCGCGGCGGCGTTTTTCGCTTTCGAGTACCGGATTTTCTATGCGCAATGGCACGCGCCGGCATTCTCCCGCATCTGGTTTTTCCAGCAGCTCTTCACATCGCTCGGCGCGATTTACCAGTTCTGCGTTCTGGGCCTTGGATTGTATCTACCCTTTGCCGCCATTCCACTCCTGCCTGCGGGTGTATTCCTTTGCCGACGTGCGCAACGAGCAACATAGGCATGTGGCTTGATAGATTGAGATTACCGGAACACTTTGCTAAACGGGCAGCAAAATTCCTCCACAAAGAAAGTCATTGCCATGATCCCTCGTTACTCCCGGCCGGAAATGGTCGCCATCTGGTCGCCGGAAACAAAGTTCCGCATCTGGTTCGAGATCGAGGCACATGCCTGTGACGCGCTGGCCGAACTCGGCGTCATCCCCAAGTCGGCTGCCCAGACGATCTGGGAAAAAGGCGGCAGCGCCACCTTCGACGTCGCCCGCATCGATGAAATCGAAGCCGTCACCAAGCACGACGTCATCGCCTTCCTCACCCATCTTGCCGAATTTGTCGGCCCTGACAGCCGTTTCGTGCATCAGGGCATGACCTCTTCCGACGTGCTCGACACCACGCTCAACATCCAGCTCGTGCGCGCCGCCGATCTGCTGCTCGCCGATATGGACCGGGTGCTGACGGCGCTCAAGACCCGCGCCTTCGAACACAAGAACACGGTGCGCATCGGCCGCAGCCACGGCATCCATGCCGAGCCGACCACCATGGGCCTGACCTTTGCCCGCTTCTATGCCGAGATGCACCGCAATCGCGAGCGCCTCGTCAATGCCCGCGCCGAAATCGCCACGGGCGCGATCTCCGGCGCCGTCGGCACCTTCGCCAATATCGATCCGCGCGTCGAAGAACATGTCTGCGAAAAGCTCGGCCTCATCCCCGAGCCGGTCTCCACGCAGGTCATCCCGCGTGACCGCCACGCCATGTTCTTCGCGACCCTCGGCGTCATCGCCTCGTCGATCGAAAACGTCGCCATCGAAATCCGCCACATGCAGCGCACCGAGGTTCTGGAAGCGGAAGAGTTCTTCTCGCCGGGCCAGAAGGGTTCGTCCGCCATGCCGCACAAGCGCAACCCGGTTCTGACCGAAAACCTGACCGGCCTTGCCCGGCTGGTGCGCATGTCCGTCGTTCCGGCAATGGAAAACGTTGCCCTTTGGCACGAGCGCGATATCAGCCACTCCTCGGTCGAGCGCGCCATCGGCCCCGACACGACCGTCACGCTCGACTTCGCGCTGAACCGTCTGGCCGGCGTCATCGAAAAGCTGGTGATCTACCCGGACAACATGCTGAAGAACATGAACAAGTTCCGCGGCCTCGTGCATTCGCAGCGCGTTCTGCTGGCGCTGACGCAGGCAGGCGTTTCCCGCGAGGACGCCTATCGTCTCGTCCAGCGCAACGCCATGAAGGTGTGGGAACAGGGCGCCGACTTCCTTGAGGAACTGCTGGGCGACGAAGAAGTGCGCGCCGCACTTCCCGAAGAGGTGATCCGCGAAAAGTTCGACCTCGGTTACCACACCAAGCACGTCGACACGATCTTCACCCGCGTCTTCGGTAACGCCTGAGACTTGAGCTGAGTAAGAGACCTTGAAGTTAATGTCGCCGCGACCTTGATCGCGGCGGCATCACAACACAGATATGGGCGCATGAAAGTTTCAGAAGCAGATATCCTGATCGTCCCCGGTTATACCAACTCCGGCCCCGACCACTGGCAGAGCCGCTGGGAGCGCAAGCTTTCCACCGCCCGTCGCGTCGAGCAGGCCGAATGGGCCAAACCCGTGAAGGAAGATTGGGTCGCCCGGCTGGTGGAAGAGGTCAACGCCTCCACCAAGCCCATCGTCCTCGTCGCCCATTCCCTTGGCGTGCCGACCGTCATCCACGCCCTGCCGAAAATCGGCAAGAAGGTGTCCGGTGCGCTGTTCGTTGCGCCGCCCGATGTCGCCAATCCCGATATCCGGCCCAAGCACCTGATGACCTTCGGGCCCTACCCGCGCGACCCGCTGCCCTTCCCGACGATCACCATCGCCAGCCGGAACGATCCTTTCGGCTCCTATGACCACGCCGATGACATTGCCGCCGCCTGGGGTTCGCTGCTGATCGACGCCGGCATGTCCGGCCATATCAACAGCGAGTCCGGCCATGGTCCATGGCCGGAAGGCGGCATGGTCTTCGCCCAGTTCTTGAGCCGGCTGAAGGCTGTCGAGCCCTGACGGTGGCGGCCGTGCGGGCCGCCTCCCCTTCGACCTGCCCCGGAAGCCTATTTTCCGGGTGCCGCGGTTTCTCCGGCCTGTCACAAGAATTGAAGGGAAATATGCGAGCCGCATTGTAGAATGCACTCTTTTCCTTTATGGGACCGCTTCAAAGACCAAACGCAACGCCACCAGAATCGGCGTCAACCAAGAGACCTGCAATTATGAACCGTCGCCGCCGTATTTACGAAGGCAAGGCCAAGATCCTCTACGAAGGTCCGGAGCCAGGCACGCTTATCCAGTTCTTCAAGGACGATGCGACCGCCTTCAACAAGAAGAAGCATGAAGTCATCGACGGCAAGGGTGTGCTGAACAACCGTATCTGCGAATATGTCTTCACGCATCTGAACAAGATCGGCATTCCCACCCACTTCATCCGCCGCCTCAACATGCGCGAGCAGCTGATCAAGGAAGTGGAGATGATCCCGCTTGAGATCGTCGTGCGCAATGTCGCCGCCGGCTCGCTCTCCAAGCGCCTCGGCATCGAGGAAGGCGTGGTGCTGCCGCGCTCGATCATCGAGTTCTATTACAAGTCGGATGAGCTGGAAGACCCGATGGTCTCGGAAGAGCACATCACGGCCTTCGGCTGGGCCAACCCCGCCGAGCTTGATGACATCATGGCGCTCGCCATCCGCGTCAACGACTTCCTCTCCGGCCTGTTCCTCGGCGTCGGCATCCAGCTCGTCGACTTCAAGATCGAATGCGGCCGCCTGTTCGAAGGCGACATGATGCGCATCATCCTCGCCGATGAGATTTCGCCAGACAGCTGCCGCCTGTGGGACATCGAGACCCAGAAAAAGATGGACAAGGACCTGTTCCGCCGCGATATGGGCGGACTTGTAGAAGCCTATTCCGAAGTGGCACGCCGTCTCGGCATCATCAATGAAAACGAACCGATCCGCGGCACTGGTCCGGTCCTCGTAAAGTAATATTGGCCTCGTAGGGTAAAATCAGGAGAAGATCAGGTGATCAAGGCACGGGTGACTGTTACGCTGAAGAACGGCGTTCTCGATCCGCAGGGCAAGGCAATCGAAGGCGCGCTCGGCAGCCTCGGTTTCGGTGGCGTCGGCCATGTCCGTCAGGGCAAGGTCTTCGACCTGGAGCTGGAAGGCGCCGACAAGGCCAAGGCCGAGACCGACCTGAAGGCGATGTGCGAAAAGCTCCTGGCCAACACGGTCATCGAAAACTACGCTATCGCCATCCTCTGAAGCCGCAGGAGCCGCCGTCCATGAAATCCGCTGTCGTCCAACTTCCCGGCCTCAACCGCGACCGCGACATGATCGCGGCGCTGACGAAAATCTCCGGAAGCGCGCCCGTCACCATCTGGCAGACGGAAACGGATATTCCCGATGTCGACCTGATCGTCATTCCGGGCGGCTTCTCCTATGGTGACTACCTGCGTTGTGGCGCCATCGCCGCGCGCATGCCGGTCATGCAGGCCATCCGCGAAAAGGCCGAAAAAGGCGTCAAGGTTCTCGGCGTCTGCAACGGCTTCCAGATTCTGGTCGAAGCCGGCATGCTGCCCGGTGCGCTGATGCGCAACGCCTCGCTGAAATTCGTCTGCCGTGAAGTGAAGCTCGAAGTCGCCAACAACGACACCGATTTCACCCGCGCTTACGACAAGGGCCAGATCCTGCGCTGCCCCGTCGCCCATCACGACGGCAACTATTTCGTCGAAGCCGAAGAGCTGAAGGCGCTGGAAGGCAACGGTCAGGTGGTGTTCCGTTATGCCGAGGACACCAACCCCAACGGCTCGCTGAACGACATTGCCGGCGTCATCAACGCCAAGGGCAATGTTCTCGGCATGATGCCGCATCCGGAAAACCTCATCGAAGCCGCCCATGGCGGCAATGACGGCCGCGGCCTCTTCGCTTCGGCGCTCGGCGTCATCGCAGCCTGATAGACCGGGCGGGCTTCAGGCCCGCCTTTTTTGATGCCGGCTTTCGGCGCCGTTTCGGCCTTTCTTCTGGATGACCTGATGCCTCGTCTTCTTCGACACAATGCCCATAAAGCCGCCGGATTGATCCTCGCTGCCGCCGCACTTGCCGCCTGCCAGCCGAAACCGCAGCCGGCTGCCTCCATCTCCCGCGCGGCCCTGCCGACCATGGAACGGATCGCGCTTGGCGCGAATGCCTGCTGGTTCAAGTCGGGCGATGCGGCCTTCAAGGCCTATCGTCTGGCCCCTGAACTCAACTCCTTCTCCGGCCGCCCGCGCATCCTGCTCGTGCCGCGCAACAGCCCGGAATCGCGCCCCATGCTGGTGGTGCAGGCCGAAGGCAATCCGGCAAAGCTCGACGCTTTCGGACCCGTGATGAACGAAGCCATTTCCGGCCGCATCGCAACCGACGTCAAGCGCTGGGCGAACGGCGGCAAGGGCTGCTGATCCGACAAGCGCGGAAACGGTCCGCGGCGGGCGCATCGGTTAGTTCTTAGCTTGGTATGCATCGTTCCTATCCTCATCCCTGTGCTTGTCACAGGGATCCAGCCAGCCCAAGTCCCTGGGCTGAGGGGAGTCCTTCCGCCGCGCAGACGCGCATCGGCTGGATTCCAGTGACAAGCACAGGAATGAGGGACACGGATGTGCCCGGCGCAAGAAATCCCTGTAACGTACTTGTCGATTTGGCAAAGAGGCTCTCGGCAAGCCAATAAAAAAACCCGCCAGCGCCGGTTGGGAGTGGCGTGGCGGGCTGCCGAATGGCTTGATGGCGCCGGGGAAAGAAGGCACCGCTCTCCGACAAAAAATCAAAGCGACCGGGAGGGCCAGGAGAGAAGCCGCGATTTTGCGGCCTCGTTGAGGGCCTCATCCCGCGTAACGCCGATATCCTCCAGAAGATCGTCGGACAATTCCCGCAAAGCGAGCCGTCCCTGCCGTTTCCGGTGCCAATTGAACATGCCCGCAATCAGGCGACCAATAAGCGTGTGGGCGATCTTGGCCGGAAAGGGCGCCGGTGCGACCATGTCGCCGGCATCGCGGAACACGCGTTCCCGTTCGTAGCCATCAGGATAGAGTGTATCCGCTGTCGAAAGGTATTGATCCATCTTGCGCATATTGCACCTATTGTCTCCGTTCGTTGATCCTCAATTAATGCAGACAATAAATACAATTGACTTCCCGATAGATACAATGCATAAATTGTCACCATGACAAATTGGCTTCCCGACATCACCGAGGGCGACGGCCCGATTTATCTTCGCCTCGCCGACAGTATTGAAGGCGCGATTTCCGACGGCACCCTGCAGGCCGGCTCGAAACTGCCGCCCCAGCGCAATCTTGCTTACGATCTCGGTGTGACAATCGGTACAATCAGCCGGGCCTATGCGCTCATCCACGAACGTGGCCTCGTCAGCGGTGAGGTCGGACGCGGCACCTATGTCAATGAGCGCAAGACCCCTGCCCCCTCATTGCCCCTGGAACCGGCAGCGGCGGCCTTCGGCAGCACACGCCACGCCATCGACAGCAGCGCCGAATTCAGGCTGAACACGACGGCGGCACCGGATGTCGGCCAGAGCGGGCTGATCGCCTGGCACATCGAGGCCGTCACCCGTGAGCATGCCTACGACATCACCAATTACGCCCGCTCCTTCCCCGACAGCTGGTGCATGGCGGGCGTTCGCTGGCTTTCCCAGAACGGCTGGTCGCCGAAACCGGAGAACATCGTCTCGACGCTTGGCGCGCATGCGGCGGTGATGAGTGTGGTGACGGCGATGACCGCGCCGGGCGACCGTATCGTCTTCGAACCCGTCACCTATTCCCACATCAGCCGCAGCGCCGCCCTTGCCGGTCGGCGGGTGACGCTCGTGGAAGCGGATGAGAACGGCATTGTCCCTGATGATTTCGAGCGCGTCTGCGCCCAGCAGCATCCGAAGATGATCTTCCTGATGTCGGCCGGCCAGAACCCGACCTGCGCCACCCTGCCGGAAGAGCGCCGCCGCGCGATTGCCGATATCGCCCGCCGTTACGGCGTGTGGATCATCGAAGACAATCTCTACGGCGCGATGACCCGCGAGGCGATCCCGCTGATCGCCGAATTTGCGCCCGATATCACCTTCGTGGTCGGCGGCCTGTCGAAATCCGTCGCCGCCGGCGTGCGCGGCGGCTGGGTCGCCTGTCCAGCGCAATATTCCTCTCGTATCCGCATTTCCCACTCGATGCTGACGGGCGGCCTGCCCTTCATGCTGGCCGAGTTGAACGCGCGCCTCGTCAATAGCGGTGACGCCGATGACATTCGCAAGGACTGCATCGCAGAAATCAATCAACGCGAAGCGATTGCCCGGCGGGCCTTTGCCGGACTGGATTTCAATTCGCTGCCGGATATCGCCTTCCTGTGGCTGAGACTGCCCGAACCCTGGCTTTCCGGCACCTTCCGCAATGCGGCGATGAAGGAAGGCGTGCTGATCGACGACGAGGACGAGTTCAAGGCCGGACGGACGGACAAGGTTTTCCACCGCGTCCGCATCAGCTTTTCAGGCCCCTCCACCCGCGAGGAACTGACGCATGCCTTCGGCGTCCTCCGCCACCTGCTCGATAATGGCTCCGCCGGATATGAGAGCGTGGCATGACCCGATGTGCGTTGGCGCGCAGACCGTGCGCCGCCAGCGAATAACGGCATAAACCGCCAATTAACCGGCAAAACAGCGCATTTTCCTGTCGCGCCATTGAGCCTCTTGCGCTAAAGAACCGGAAACTTTCCTCGGCTCGAACCGCGTGAGACCTATGTCGATTCCAAACTCCATCAAGATCACCCCGGAACTCGTTGCATCCCACGGGCTGAAGCCCGACGAATACCAGCGTATCCTCGACCTGATCGGACGGGAGCCCAGCTTTACCGAGCTTGGCATCTTCTCGGCCATGTGGAACGAGCACTGCTCCTACAAGTCTTCCAAGAAGTGGCTGAAGACCCTGCCGACAACAGGCCCGCGCGTCATTCAGGGCCCCGGTGAAAACGCCGGCGTTGTCGATATCGACGATGGCGACTGCGTCGTCTTCAAGATGGAGAGCCACAACCACCCATCCTATATCGAGCCCTATCAGGGTGCGGCAACCGGCGTCGGCGGCATCCTGCGTGACGTCTTCACCATGGGCGCACGCCCGATCGCCGCCATGAATGCGCTGCGTTTTGGTGCTCCTGACCATCCGAAGACCCGCCACCTCGTGGCCGGTGTCGTCGCCGGTGTCGGCGGTTACGGCAATTCCTTCGGCGTGCCGACCGTCGGCGGCGAAGTGGAATTCGATCCGCGTTATAACGGCAACATCCTCGTCAACGCCTTTGCTGCTGGCCTTGCCAAGTCCAATGCGATCTTCCTTTCGGAAGCCAAGGGCGTCGGCCTGCCGGTGGTATATCTCGGTGCAAAGACCGGCCGTGACGGTGTCGGCGGCGCGACCATGGCGTCTGCCGAATTCGACGAGTCGATCGAAGAAAAGCGTCCGACCGTTCAGGTCGGCGACCCCTTCACCGAAAAGTGCCTGCTGGAAGCCTGCCTCGAACTGATGAAGACCGGCGCGGTCATCGCCATTCAGGACATGGGTGCTGCCGGCCTCACCTGCTCGGCTGTCGAAATGGGCGCCAAGGGCGACCTCGGCATTGAGCTTGATCTCAACGCCGTACCGGTGCGCGAAGAGCGCATGACGGCCTACGAAATGATGCTGTCGGAAAGCCAGGAGCGCATGCTCATGGTTCTCGAGCCCTCCAAGGAAGAAGTCGCCAAGGCGATCTTCGTCAAGTGGGGTCTGGACTTCGCCATCGTCGGCAAGACCACCGACGACCTGCGCTTCCGCGTGCTGCACAATGGCGAGGAAGTCGCCAACCTGCCGATCAAGGATCTCGGCGATCAGGCTCCAGAATATGACCGCCCGTGGACGCCGGCCAAGGTTCAGGCTCCGCTTTCGGAAAATGATGTCCCCGCTGCCGATGTCGCCGACGCGCTGGTTTCGCTGATCGGTTCGGCCAACAACTCCTCGCGCCGTTGGGTCTATGAACAGTATGACACGCTGATCCAGGGCAATTCCCTACAGCTGCCGGGCGGCGATGCCGGCGTGGTCCGCGTCGAAGGCCATGACAAGAAGGCGCTCGCTTTCTCCTCCGACGTGACGCCGCGTTATGTCGAGGCTGACCCCTTCGAAGGCGGCAAGCAGGCCGTTGCCGAATGCTGGCGCAACATCACCGCAACCGGCGCCCTGCCGCTGGCGGCCACCGACAACCTCAATTTCGGCAATCCGGAAAAACCTGAGATCATGAGCCAGCTCGTGCATGCCATCAAGGGCATCGGCGAAGCGTGCCGCGTGCTGGAATTCCCGATCGTTTCCGGCAACGTCTCGCTCTATAACGAGACCAACGGTCAGGCGATCCTGCCCACCCCCACCATCGGCGGCGTTGGCCTCCTGAAGGATTGGGGCCGCATGGCGCGCATCCGTTTTGCCGCCGCTGACGAAGTGGTGCTCTTGGTCGGCGCGCCTGCCGGTCTTGGCACCCACATCGCCCAGTCGGTTTACATGCGCGACATCCATGGCCGCATCGATGGCCCGGCACCGCATGTCGATCTGGCAGCCGAGAAGAAAAACGGCGATTTCGTCCGCACGCTCATCACCGATGGCCTTGCGACAGCCGTTCACGATTGCTCTTCGGGCGGTCTGGCACTTGCGGTTGCCGAAATGGCAATTTCCTCCGGCATCGGCGCGACGATCGACGCGGTCGAAGGCCATAATCCGGTCCTCACCTTCTATGGCGAAGATCAGGGCCGTTACGTTCTGACGGTGAAGAAGACCGATCTCGACAAGGTCCAGGCAGCGGCGAAGGCGGCGGGCATTTCCTGCCCCGCAATCGGCGTTACCGGCGGTGCGAGCGTAAAGCTGGGCACGGCGCGGGCTGTCGAGATTAAAGAATTGCACTTGGCCTATGAATCGTGGTTCCCTCAATTCATGGACGGCGAAACTTTGCTCGCCGCAGAATGAATTAAGGAGAAACACCATGCCCATGAAACCCGGCGACATTGAAGACATGATTAAGGCGGGAATTCCCGGGGCAAAGGTCACGATCCGCGATCTGGCCGGTGACGGCGACCACTACGCGGCGGAAGTCGTTGCGGAAGCATTCAAGGGCAAGACCCGCGTGCAACAGCACCAGATGGTCTATGATGCTCTGAAGGGCAATATGGGCGGCGTTCTGCATGCCCTTGCCCTGCAGACTTCGGCTCCCGAATGATTGCGCCCGTGAAAGCGGTGTCGGCAACAGCACGTCTCTGTCCGATCTGCGGCAGAACGTGAAGACTGCGGATTAAATCAAAGGCCCGCGTGATGCTCTCACGCGGGCCTTTTCATATCGGGCAGAATGAACGAACGCCGCTTACAAAACGGGCGGGCTCTGCGAATCCAGATCGGCGAAGGATGCGGCCGGCAAAGGCCCCGCCGTCAGCAGGGTAAAATCGTAACCGGATTTGCGATCCGGCCCCAGAACATATTGCCGGTGCATGCGCAGGAAGTTGCGCTTGTTCTTTTTATAGCGTTCCGATGACAGCGAATGCTTGAAACGGATCGGTACGATTTTCGGCTGCGGCGCATCCTTATGGCCGGTCAGCGCAACCGTGTTGCAGCGGTAGAGGTGGATCGGATCGGTCAGGCACTGGATGTCGAACCATGTCACCTCCGGGTGACGCGCAATCGCACCGACGCTCTCACGAAGCCTGTCCGCACTCGACAGGAACGCACATTGCAGCGCCGCTCCGCCCAGCGTTGCGAAGGACAGCTTCCGGCCATCCAGCGCATTTGGTTTCAGCTCCAGCACGCGGCCGATAGTGGCGAGCGCAAGACTGGCGCCCATGCTGTGCGAAACGACCAGAACCTCGTCCGAGGGCTGTTCGAGCGCCGTCAGAACAAGTGCTGCCCTCTCCTCGATCCAGTCGCGGGCAATCGGTTCATCGCGGCCGACCGCGAGCGCAAACCGCCAGTCCGCATAAAGATGCAGGGTATGAAACCGCTCCGCGAAAGGCAGGAACGCCTTCACGAAAAACAGGGCGGCAGCGGGAAGGCTGATCGCGAAGAGCCAGAGCGGCAAAGCGAAAAGCCAGGGCGAAAGTGCAATAGTCGCCGCAAGCGCACCGCCGACAAGCATCAGCAGGAACGGGAAGATGAAGAACAGGCCAAAACGCCAGGCGTGACGGAAGTAGCGCGCCGCGCCGCCCTCGGCGATGATGCCTGCGCCGGCTTTGAAACCAAGCCAGATCTGCTGCCAGACCGGCGCATCCCGCAATTGCGATATCACCGCATTATGATCGTAAACGAAAATGTCGGAGCGCGTCCGCCAGTCGCCGGCCGAAGCTTCAACCGTGAATGTCTCGCCGCCCGGCCTGCTCGTGAGCGGTCCCACCGCATAGTCGACATCCCACGTCTTGCCGGCAAGCGCCGCCGCCCGCTGGTAACGCAGATGATGGGCCGCCGCATCGAGCGGATCGAAACCGGGGAAATAAAGAACAAGTCGTGACTTGACGCTCGGCATGCACAAACCTTCGGGCTGGAGACACCCGAAAGGATCGCTTGATACAGTGGGCGATGCACGTATAGTAAAAATCGCGACGGAAATATGATTTATTTATTGGCGAGGGAAAATTGTCTGGCATCGTCGATCAATTGCTCAACGGCGTCGTCAAGGGCGCTCTGGCCGAGGTGCTGACCAAGACCGGTATCCGCAAGACCCGACGGGCCCGCCGGACGAAAAGCGCCGGTTCCCTTGCCGGCGGCATCGTCGGCTCGGTCCTGGAAGCCGCGATCAACGCAGCCGTCAAACCCAAGCCAGCCAAGAAGCAGGTGAGCAAAAGACGCACCGCCGCCGCCCGCAGCAGGCAGAGGTATCGCTGAGGCGTCCCAAGCCACTTTTTTGGCATGTCGTGCATTGCAACACGGGCGCATTTTTTACACACCCCGGGTGGAAATCGCGCCGCGACATGTTATCTAGGAACAAACGGAAAGCAGCGGCCTTGAACCGCATGTGAAAGGAATAGGCCTATGAGCGGCATTAACGACATGATCGACAGCGAAGTGAAGAGCAACGACATCGTTCTTTTCATGAAGGGCACCCCGCAATTTCCGCAGTGCGGTTTTTCCGGCCAGGTGGTACAGATCCTCGATTATCTCGGCGTCGACTACAAGGGCATCAACGTGCTTGCCGATGCCGACATCCGTCAGGGCATCAAGGACTATTCCAACTGGCCGACAATCCCGCAGCTCTACGTCAAGGGCGAATTCGTCGGCGGCTGTGACATCGTAAGAGAGATGTTCCAGTCCGGCGAACTGCAAAGCCACTTCCAAGAACAGGGTATCAGCGTCCGCGGCGCGGCCTGATTTCGGCCGGTTCATCCGGCCCACCCTGATTGTCAGAAAACTATGCCAGGCGTTGCTTCATGCAACGCCTTTGCCGTTCTTTTTGGGGCAATCCTGTGACAGAACTTTCACAATCCACCGCTTCGCGCGCAGGCTCGATGGGGCGCACGGAATTTATCGCGCTCGCCGCGATGCTGATGGCGCTGAACGCGCTTGCCATCGACATCATGCTGCCGGGTCTTCAGGAAATCGGCGCATCGCTTGGCGTCGTGAATGAAAACCACCGCCAATATGTCATTTCCACCTATCTTCTGGGCTTCGGCGTCGCGCAGCTTCTGTACGGTCCGATCTCGGACCGTTTCGGACGCCGCAAGCCGATGCTCGTCGGACTTGCGATCTATATCGTTTCAGCCCTCGCCGTAGTCTTCGTACCGTCATTCTCCGGCCTGCTGATCCTGCGCTTCATTCAGGGCATCGGCTCGGCGGCGACACGCGTCATTACCATCTCGATCGTGCGTGACATCTATGGCGGCCGCCAGATGGCGGAAGTCATGTCGCTGATCATGATGGTGTTCATGGTCGTTCCGGTCATCGCGCCCGGCACCGGCCAGATCGTGCTGTTTTTCGGTGACTGGCACCTGATTTTCGCCTTCATGGCCGGAATTGCCGCCGTGGTGACGGCCTGGATGTATTTCCGCCTGCCGGAGACCCTGCATCCGGACGACGTCCGTCCCTTTACCGTCCGCTCGGTACTTGGCGGCTTCAAGATCGTGCTCACCAACCGTATCGCGCTCTGTTACACGCTCTCCAGCACCTTCATCTTCGGTGCGCTGTTCGGGTTCATCAACTCGGCCGAACAGGTCTACAAGGGCATTTACCAGCTGGGTGCATGGTTTGCGGCCGCTTTTGCGGGCGTGGCACTGTTCATGGCCTTCTCGTCCTTCATCAATGCAAGGCTTGTCGGCCGGTTCGGCATGCGCAAGCTGTCGCACGGATCCCTGCTGGGCTTCATCGCCATCACCTTCATCTGGCTGGTGGTGCAGGTGCTTGGCCCGGAACCGATGCCCTTTGCGATCTTCATTGTGTTCTTCGCGCTCGCCATGTTCCAGTTCGGCTGGATCGGCTCAAACTTCAACTCGCTCGCCATGGAACCGCTCGGCCACGTCGCCGGCACGGCCTCGTCCGTTATCGGTTTCATGGGAACGGTCGGCGGCTCGCTGATTGGTGCCGCCATCGGCCAGGCTTTCGACGGCACCGCACTGCCCATGGTGGCCGGCTTCTTCGTCGTCTCCATCATCGGTCTGATCTTCGTGCTGATCGGGGAAAAGGGCGTGTTGTTTCAGGCCCACAACAAGCCGACACGGTAAGGGCCGTTAGAAAAATGAAAGGGCGCGGAATTCTGTTCCGCGCCCTTTTTGTTGATTACGAGTTCACGTCATCCGCAGCCCGTCACCCCGGACTAGATCCGGGGTCTAGCCAGCCCAAGTCTTTGGGCTGAGAAGACTCTTTCCACCGCGCAGACGCACGGCTACTGGATGCCGGATCAAGTCCGGCATGACGGGAGAAAGCCTTCCTGCACAGCCCCACATTAATTCGCCGCCTCAAACCGTAAAAATCTTCTCGCGCAGCAATTCCCACGTCTCTTGATTCGGCGCCAGCAGCAGCCCGCCATCCACATGCCGCGGCAGATAAGGCGAGCCGTCGAGGCGCGCCGCATAGGCGCCCGCTTCCTGCGAAAGCAGCGTGCCGGCCAGATGGTCCCAGGGCATCAGCTTGTTATACATCAGGAAATGCATGTGGCCGCCGCAGAACAGGCGGTATTCATGCGCCGCGCAGCGATAGCTGGTGAACAGCCGCACATCGGCGAGGTTCGTCAGAATCTTGCGCCGTGTCTCAACGTCGAAATAGCCGGTATTGGCGATGCCCACCATCTGCGACAGTTCAGGCGCCGGCACGACCGACATCTCGGTCTGCGAACCATCAGCACTGCAAAGCCAGGCGCCGGAACCCTTTTCGGCAATCGCCCAGTCATTGCCCATCGGATCGAAGATCAGGCCGGCAACGGTCTCGCCCTTCGAGATGACGCTCATCATCACGCCGAAAAGCGGCAGGCCGGAGGCGAAATTATAGGTGCCGTCGATCGGATCGACCACCACGGCAAGATCGGCATCGGCAAGCTTGCCGAGCAGCGAGGCGTCCGTCGCCACCGCTTCTTCGCCGATGAACAGCGCATCAGGCATGATTTCCTGTACACGGGCGCGGATAAGCCGCTCCGCAGCCTCGTCGGCCTCGGTCACAAGGTCGATCGCCTCGCTCTTTATCCGCACATCGCCCTCGCCCAGATTGCGGAACCGCGGCAGGATTTCCACTGCCGCCGCCTCCTGAAGCGCGTTGGCAAGAGAGGCGATGTCGAGTTCGAGAGCCATGGGCGATATCCTTCTTTCTGAGCGTAACGACTATAAAGCGACGATTTCCCGTCGCAGCATCTTCCAGCTTTCCTTGTCGGGAGCGGACAGGATGCCACCCTCCGTTTGTCCCGGCCGATAGGGCGTATTGTCGAAACGGGCCGTATAACCACCCGCCTCCTGATGAACAAGCACGCCGGCGAGATGATCCCACGGCATCAGCTTCTCATGGCCGATGAAATGCAGTTTGCCGGCCGAGGCGAGCCAGTATTCATGTGCCGAGCAATTGATTGAAAGCGCCATCTTTATCTTCGCCATATTGGCGGCGATCACCGGACGGCGATCCTGATGGCTGTGGCCCCAGGAGAAAATGCCGACCATTTCGGACAATGGCACGGGATCGGCGACCTTGAGCTTCGCCTGCGAACCGTTCCTGCGGTTGAGAAACGCGCCCTCGCCTTTCAAGGCGACGATGGTGTCACCCATGACAGGATCATGAATGAAACCCGCCACCGTCTCGCCCTTGACGGTGACCGCAAGCAGCGTGCCGAAAGCGGGGAAACCGGAAGCATAATTGAAAGTGCCGTCGATGGGATCGATCACGAAAGCAAGCGGCGCATCGGCAAGCGCCGGAATGACGGATTGGTCCGCCTCATAGGTCTCTTCGCCGACTATATGGGCCTTCGGGAACCGCTGCAGCAGAGCGGCTGTTATTGCTTTTTCAGCGAGAACATCCGCCTCGGTAACGAGATCGACGGCGGAGGTTTTTTCCGAGATAGCGCCGGCGCTCAGGTTTCGGAAGCGGGGAAGAATTTCGTTCACGCCGGCAGCGGCAACGGTGGAAATGAGAAAGTCGATATCTTTATCGGAAAGGGTCATCGGGCGGGGCACTTCTTCATAAGGGGGAGTTGGCCTCCCTACGCTCTTCAGGTGACGCCCCGGTGACAGAAAGCGCCGAGAAATCAAAAAGCTTCGGATCGAGCAGGTGCGACGGATTGACGTGGGCAAGCGCCCGCAGCATCACGTCCTTGCGGCCGGGCATACGCCTTTCGATGTCTGCCAGCATCTCCTTCATGGCATTGCGCTGAAGCCCGTCCTGAGAACCGCAGAGGTCGCAGGGAATGATCGGGAATTCCATCGCCGCCGCGAATTTCGCCATATCATCTTCGGCGCAATAGGCGAGCGGGCGCAGCACCATCAGGTCACCCTCGTCATTCATCAGCTTTGCCGGCATGCCTGCAAGGCGACCACCATGGAAGAAGTTCATGAAGAAGGTCTCGAGAATATCCTCGCGGTGATGGCCGAGCAGCAATGCGTCGCAACCCTCTTCCCGCGCGATGCGGTAAAGATTGCCGCGCCGGAGCCGCGAACAGAGGGAACAATAAGTCCCGCCCGAGGGCACCTTCTCCTTCACCACCGAATAGGTGTCGCGATATTCGATGCGATGGGCAACGCCGATCTTCGCCAGATATTCCGGCAGCACATGCTTCGGGAAATTCGGCTGGCCCTGATCGAGATTGCAGGCGATCAGCTCTACCGGCAGCAGACCGCGCCATTTGAGATCAAGCAGCAGCGCCAGAAGACCATAGCTGTCCTTGCCGCCGGAAAGGCCGACAAGCCAACGCTTCTGGCCCTTCAGCATGCCGAAATCTTCAAAGGCCTGACGGACATTGCGCAGAAGCCGCTTGCGCAGCTTGTTGAACGAGACTGAGCGCGGTGCATTGTCGAACAGGGGATGCGAGCTGCCGTTTTCTTCGGACGGGTCCTGATCTGCCCCGACCCTGTCGGCGATGTCATCGATCTTGGTGAGAATGTTCATCATCAGCTCGCTCCGGCACGACTGCCGTTCTTAGTGCAGGCAATGCCCCCATCCGCCGGCAATATCAAGCCCCGAATACGGACCAGCCGGTTTTCGTCGCCAGCATTTCCAGCGCCTGTGACCCGAGTGCTGAATTGCCCACCTTGTTGAGACCCGGCGACCAGACCGCAATCGACGCCTTGCCAGGTGCCACCGCCATGATGCCGCCGCCGACGCCGCTCTTGCCCGGCAGGCCGACATGATAGGCGAAATCGCCCGATCCGTCATAATGGCCACAGGTCAGCATCAGCGCATTGATGCGCCGCGCCCGCCGATCCGAAACGACCGTATGGCCGCTCAGCGGATTGCGGCCGCGATTGGCAAGGAACAGCCCGGCCCGCGAAAGCTGCGCGCAGGTCATCGAAAGTGCGCACTGATGGAAATAAACGCCGAGCGTATATTCCACCGGGTGGTGCAGATTGCCGAAGGAGCGCATGAAATTGGCGAGCGCGAAATTGCGAAAACCAGTCGCCTGCTCGGATTTCGCCACCGTGTCGTCGATGCTGATCGTGTCATCGTCAGCGAGATAGCGCACGAAGCGCAGAAGCTCGCCGATCGCCTCACGCGGCTGGTGGCCGGAAAGAACGATATCCGTCACCACAATGGCGCCGGCATTAACGAAGGGATTGCGCGGAATGCCGTGCTCATGCTCCAGCTGGACGATGGAGTTGAAGGAAGAGCCCGACGGTTCACGCCCGACGCGGTTCCATACCGTTTCCCCCGCCTTGCCGAGCGCCAGCGTCAGCATGAAGACCTTGGAGATGCTCTGGATCGAAAACGGCGTGAGCGCATTGCCGGCCGTATAGGTGGTTCCATCGACGGTGGTGATGGCGATGCCGAACTGGTTCGGATCGACCTTGGCAAGCTCGGGAATATAGTCCGCGACCTTCCCCTCGCCCAGCCGCGGCACCATGCTGTCGTAAATGGAATCGACGATCGCCTGAATGTCCTGCATGCAAAGCCTTCCCCAGCAAACAAAAAAGCCGCCCCGAGGGGCGGCTTTCTCAATACTGAAACGCGTCGATTAACGCGAGTAGAATTCGACGACCAGATGCGGTTCCATGACGACCGGGTACGGAACGTCAGAGAGAGCCGGGATGCGAGCGTAGGTCGCAACCATCTTGTTGTGATCGACTTCGATGTAATCAGGAACGTCGCGTTCTGCGAGCTGAACGGCTTCGAGAACCGTAACCAGCTGCTTGGACTTCTGACGAACTTCAACAACGTCGCCCGGCTTGCAACGGTAAGAACCGATGTTGACGCGAACGCCGTTAACCGTGACGTGGCCATGGTTGATGAACTGACGCGATGCGAAAACGGTCGGAACGAACTTGGCGCGGTAGACGATGGCGTCCAGACGCGACTCGAGCAGGCCGATCAGGTTCTCGGAGGTATCGCCCTTACGACGGTTTGCTTCGTCGTAGGTGGCGCGGAACTGCTTTTCGCGCAGTTCGCCGTAGTAGCCCTTGAGCTTCTGCTTGGCGCGCAGCTGCGTGCCGAAGTCGCTCATCTTGCCCTTGCGGCGCTGGCCGTGCTGGCCCGGGCCGTATTCGCGGCGGTTTACCGGGGACTTCGGACGGCCCCAGATGTTTTCGCCCATGCGGCGGTCAATTTTGTACTTAGCCGATTCGCGCTTGCTCATCGTATTTCCTTCTCAAAAGGTTATGCCGGCCTGTTACCAAACCGGTTTAAGGAAACACGCCCTCCTCTGAAGCCCGTTTCAGGGCCTCTGACAGGCTTCTCACATGCAAATGGAGAAACCACGGGACATGTCGGTGATATTGACCGCCGAACGTCAGTTATTAAACTGCAGGGCAGTCAACAAAACACACCGGACATCACTGCCCGGCGTTGGGGCGGCTTCTAAACATGTTTTACAAATTTGTCAAACAACGCCCGCCGCTTTTTTCTCGATCCTGCCCTTGAAAAGCCCGAGCGCCCACCCATCTCTCCGTCGTGATCAGAACTCGGGCCCCTCTGGCGTGTTACCGGACAACACGTGATGTCGAGTTTCTTTAGGTTGGGGCCCACGCATATTCTTCACGCACGTTCCCCATCCGCAAAGCCAACCTCGTCCGGCTAAAGGTTGACTGATGGAGTTCCTCCTCAACGATTTTCTCGGCACCCCCACATGGATGTGGGCGGTCTTCATTTCTCTCGTCCTTGGCCTCCTGGCGCTCGATCTCGGCGTATTGCACAAGAACTCCAAGGAAATCGGCATCCGTGAAAGCCTGCTCATGTCAGGCTTCTATATCGCCATCGGCTTGGCCTTCGGCGGCTGGATCTGGTACCAGTCCGGCCAGCAATCGGCGATGGAATATGTCACCGGCTTCGTGGTCGAAAAAAGCCTGGCGATGGACAATATCTTCATCATCGCCATGATCTTCTCCTATTTCGCCATTCCCCGCCAATATCAGCACCGCGTACTGCTCTGGGGTATCCTCGGCGTCATCGTCCTGCGCGGCATCATGATTGCCGGCGGCGCGGCCATCGTCGAAAACTTCCACTGGGTGCTTTATCTATTTGCGGCCTTCCTCGTCTTCACGGGCCTCAAGATGCTGTTCTCGTCAGACCATGACGAATCGGACATCGGCAATAATCGCATCCTGAAATTCCTGCGCAGTCACCTGCCGGTGACGAACGCGCTGCATGGCGAAAAATTCTTCGTCAAGGAGACGGATGCAGCCACCGGCAAGCTGAAGACCTTCGTGACGCCGCTCTTCCTGGCCCTTATCATGGTTGAAATTGCCGACCTGATCTTCGCAGTCGATTCGATCCCGGCGATCTTCGCGATCACCACCGATCCGTTTATCGTCTACACCTCGAACATCTTCGCGATCCTCGGCCTGCGCGCCCTCTATTTTGCGCTTGCCGCCCTGATCCACCGCTTCGCCTATCTGAAATACGCGCTGGCTGCGGTTCTGGTCTTCGTCGGTTCGAAGATTTTCGTGGCCGACATGCTCGGCATCGCCAAGATCCCGCCGGCAGTCTCGCTCGGCGTCACCGTCGCCATCCTCGCAACCGGCATCATCGGCTCGCTGATCGCAACACGCAAGGAAGCCAAGGCCATAGAATAAGGCCTTCAACGGCAAGCGGCAGGGAAACCTGCCGCAACCTCACTCCGCCGCAAGCCTCGCATTATCCTCAGCCGCATCCGCGTCGCCGGGTGCGGTTTTTGCATCGAGGTCGGGAAACGCCACGATGCGCTTGCCGGAGAAATCGGCATGCACCACCACAAGCTCCTTCTCCTCGAAATAACCGAGCAGCCTCCGGGCGCGGCGGGCGGAATGGGTGCCATAGGCGCGGGCAATACGGGCATCCGACGGGCAAGGTTCCTCGCCAAGTGCAGCCTTGACCAGAAGCAGGAAAACGCCCTGCAGGTCATCGGAAACAGACATCGACAGTTCCAGCGCCTTTTCCCAGCCTTCGCTTGCCGCCATCACCGCATCCACGCCGGAGCGAGCAATCGCCACCTGCCGGCGGAATTCCGCCAGCGTCATCGGCGTGCCGGGAATACGGCGCATGCGGGCGCGCACCAGAAAATCCTGATAGAGCACGGCGTCTGTGCGATAGGCCGATTGCGGATCATCGAGAATTTCAACGAGAACCGCACCGATCTTCTCCTCGCGCTCCTCCGGCGTCAGTTCCGGCTGACCTGCACGCGGAGACTGCTCCGGTGAAGGACCGACGGCGGCGGGCGTGGAACGGGAGAGTTCGGCGAGAATATCCGTGGTCGGGCGCGGTGCCGGCGGCGTGCGGCGCACCACGGCGCGCGTGAATTCTTCCGGATCCGGCGTGAAGATCAGGTCTTCCACATCCTGCGGCGCATCCGGCAGCGGCATCAGCTTCGGCGAGGACGAGCGCGCCGAGGTTTCCACCGCCCCGATGACGATGGGCAGCGGGCGGCGCGACAGCGCAGGTCCAAGCGCCACGAAATTACCCCGCTGCAGATCGCGGAACATCTCCGCCTGTCGCCGGTCCATGCCGAGCAGGTCGGCGGCGCGCGCCATGTCGATATCGAGAAAGGTGCGGCCCATCAGGAAGTTCGAGGCTTCCGCCGCCACATTCTTGGCGAGCTTGGCAAGACGCTGCGTGGCGATGACGCCGGCAAGCCCGCGTTTACGGCCACGGCACATCAGATTGGTCATCGCGCCGAGAGACGCCTTGCGGGCATCCTCCGTCACCTCACCGCCGACGGAGGGTGCAAACATCTGCGCCTCATCCACCACGACCAGCACCGGATACCAATATTCGCGATCGGCATCGAACATGCCGTTGAGGAAAGCGGCTGCGGCACGCATCTGCTGCTCGATATCAAGGCCTTCGAGCGTCAGCACGCAGGAGACGCGGTGCTGGCGAATGCGGTTGGCGATGCCGGCCAGCTCCGCTTCGGTGCGCTCGCCATCCACCACCACGTGTCCGAACTTATCGGAAAGAGTGACGAAATCGCCCTCGGGATCGATGATGACCTGCTGCACCCATTGCGCCGATTGCTCCAGCAGCCGGCGCAGGAGATGCGACTTGCCGGAACCGGAATTGCCCTGCACCAGCAAACGTGTCGCAAGCAATTCTTCAATATCGAGCTTGGCCTGTTGCCCGCCCGATAGGGTTCCCATGTCGATGCCGACCTGCAATGTTCCATTCCTCGTGCTGCATGTCATCCGGCCGATTCCCTTGGCGGCGGCCGAACATGCTCTTTACCAAAAAATCGCCTGTTGCGTCTGCCCCATGCCGATAATGCACAGACAATTACGCCGCATCTACGTGGCCCCGGACGAGACCCGCAAAAATGAAAGCCGCCTGCCGAACACATTCAGCATCAGGCCGATGATGACCAATGCGGCGCCGACCACTTCGAAGACGGTGATATGCTCCGCAAAAGCGAGATAGGCGCTGATGAAACCGACAATCGGCACCAGCAGCGAAAACGGCGCTACCGTTCCGGCCGGATAACGCAGAAGCAGGTAACTCCAGATGCCCGCGCCGACAATGGTCGCTCCATAGGCCATGTAGATCACCACGAAAGCCATCGTCGACGTGGCATTGAGCAGGCCTTCCGCGATCGCATCGGGTCCTTCCACCACCAGCGAAAGCAGGATCAACGGCAGAACGGGTACAAGGCTCGTCCATGCAACGAAGGAAACCGCGTTCACCTGGCCGATACGGCGATTAACGATGTTGCCGCAGGCCCAGGCAATTGCCGAGCCGACCCCCATCAGGAGCGGTATCAGCGCTGCGGCCGTCATGCGCTCCACGCCGATGACCGCCAGCCCGCCAAAAGCGATGATCGCGCCGAGGATCTGTGAAGGCAGCGGCCGTTCGCCGAGGAACACCACGGCAAGCGCCAGCGTGAAGAAGGCCTGCGACTGCATAACCAGCGAAGCGAGCCCCGCCGGCAGGCCGAGCTTGATGGCCGGATAAAGCAGGCCGAACTGCACGAAACCCATCGCCATGCCGTAAACGATCATATGCCGCCACGGCACATTGGGTTTTGGCAGGAAAAACACCAAAGGCACCGCCGCAAAGAGATAACGCACCCCCGTCAGAAACAAAGGCGGCATATCAGCGACGCCCACCTTGATGACGACAAAGTTGAAGCCCCACAAAAACACGGTGACCAGGGCGAGAAGTATATGCGGCAGTGCCATTTTGTTATGTCCGAATTTCAGGTGATCGAGACGCGCTTTACGCCGAAACCGCCCGCTTCCAGCCAAAGGTGATAAGACCGGCGCCGATCAGGAGACCGCCGCCCGTTCGGTTGACGATGCGCTGGACCTTCGGCTTGCGGATCGTATTGCGGGCGGCACTTGCCAGAAGTCCATAAAGCGCCGCATTGCAGGTGGCAAGCACCAGGAATGTCGCTTCGAAAATCAGCACCTGCGGCCAGAAGGGCAATGTCGGCACCAGAAACTGCGGCAGGAAGGCCACGAAGAACACGATGCTCTTCGGGTTCAGCGCGGTGACGATATAGGCATGCAGGAAGATCTTGAGCGGCCTTTCACGGCCCGTCACGCCTGCCCCCTCGGCACCTTCTCCGCCAACCGGCGAACGCCACAGCTTGATGCCGAGATAGATGAGGTAAGCCGCACCGATCCATTTCAGACCAGTGAAAAGCGCCGCCGATGTTGCAAGCAGCGCCCCGAGCCCCAGCATCGAGGCCGTCATGGCGGTGAAATCCCCAAGCGCCACGCCCGTTACCGTCGCGGTGCTCGCCTTGCGACCGTGGCCGAGTGCGTAAGAAATTACCAGCAGGATCGTCGGTCCCGGAATGGCAAGCATGATGGCGGATGCGGCCACGAAGGCCAGCCAGTTCTCCAGTGGCATAATGAGTCTCCTTTATCCCGAGTCTTGAGCAAGCCACGGAAAATGTTTCGCTTCAAGCCGGATTTTACAAACCGTGCAGCTCTCTCGTAACAACCCGAAAAACGTCCGTGGAGGATTTTCTCCGCCGTCGGCGGTCAAAGTTCGATACGGCCCCTCCCGCATGTCTGCGCGGGAGAGGCCATCACATCAAAACCGGGGTGCCCAGTGAGGAACCTCCCAATCCCGCCGTCGCTTTACGCGCGAGGGGTCAAGGCCGATATCGACCAGAAGGCGCTCAGGCAGATCGGCAGGATCAGTCGGCGGCGCACGCGGCACCAGCGCGGCTGTGAGAACCGCTTTGAGAGTTTTCCAGACGCCGAATGTGACGAACAAGCGATCGACCGCATCCGGCAGCGCATATGCCACCAATGGTTGATTTTTCTGCATGGGAAATCCATCCCGGCGCGGCAAAGCGGCCAGGTCCTTTATCGATGGAAAACGACATGCCGAAACGGCGGGCGCAGCAGTCATGCCACGCGGACGCGCAAGTCACATGTCGGACGAAGTGAAAATGCCTAACGGCAGGGAAATCAGGCTTTAAGCCTTATCGGAGGGAGATGCCTCGCATCACATAACCACCGAAGACCATGCCGGAAAAGCCAGACATGCCGTTAAGGCGCATATTCATGTCATTGGTCATTCCACGCCTCCATTCATAGCGGTTACAGACGAGAAACATCTTACATAAGAAATCCGGCGCGACAAGAGGTCGCAATCTCGAATTGCAAAAGACGGGCAAAACAGATGCAAAAATACAACAGGCGGCTGGGCAGCGAAACTCAGGTCAACGAAACGGTGAGACCAAATCCCTGCATCAGCCGTCGGGTGGCAAAATCCGGCTTGCCTGATGTGAAGACGGCAAAATCGAAACCGTCAGGGTGCTCCGCATCCTGTGGCAGCGGCACCAGATGGCGGGCACGCCGGGCAATCGCCTCGGCGGGATCGAGCCAGTCCACCGGCCAGGGCGCCAACCGGCGAAACACATTGGCCATGAAGGGATAATGGGTACAGGCAAGCACGATGATGTCTGTGCGCTTGCCGTCGCTGTCGATGAAGCAGGGCTCTATTTCGGCCAGAACCGCCTCGTCCGAGACCGGCTCGCCCCTGATCCAGCTTTCCGCCATGCGTGCCAGATTTTCCGAGCCAACGAGACGGACATGACATTGGGTGGCGAAGGACTGGATGAGATCGCGCGTATAGGCGCGCTTGACGGTGCCCGGTGTCGCCAGCACGGAAACGAGGCCCGAACGGGTGCGCTCCGCCGCCGGTTTGATGGCGGGCACGGTGCCGACAAAAGTCATCTGCGGAAAGCGGGCGCGAAGATCGGCACCCGCGAGCGTGAAGGCCGTGTTGCAGGCGATGATGCAGACTTCCGGGCAGTAATCCTGCAGCAGCGTTTCGAAGAGCGAGAGAATGCGCGCCTTCAGCGCCTCCTCCTCCCAGCCGCCATAGGGAAAACCCGCATCGTCGGCCACATAGATGAAACCGCGCTCAGGCATCAGCACGCGCGCCTCGCGCAGAACCGTCAGCCCGCCAATGCCGGAATCGAACACCAGCACCGGTTTCAGAACATCGACCGCCGCCTCACTCGTCTTCAGCATGCTCCCCGGTTCCCTTCGCCAATATTCCCTCTGCCGTTCCCGCCCGGCCTGCCTGCTTGGGCCATTGCCGGGGAAAACGGTCGAGCGAATTGATCACGCCACGGAAGACACTGATTTCCTGCTCGGAAAAGCCGCGTCTCGACAGCACCGCGCGCAGATTGTCGACCATTTTCGGCTTTTTTTCGGGCGGGTGGAAATAACCGCGCGCGTCCAGCGCTTCCTCGATATGTTCGAAAAGGCCGAAAACCTGTTCCTTGGTCGAAGGCCGCTGCTCGACGGATTGGAAAAGCGTCTCGCCCAGATCGTCCATGCCTGACTTCATCCACTCATAGGACATCAAAAGCACGGCCTGAGCGATATTGAGCGAGGCAAAGGCGGGATTGACCGGGAAGGTCACAATCTCGTCGGCCAGCGCCACTTCCTCGTTGGTCAACCCCCAGCGCTCGCGCCCGAACAGGATGCCGGTTCTGTCGCCCGTCTTGAACTTTGCACGCAACGTCTCGGCAGCGGTAACGGGCGCACGCACCGGCTTGAAACCGTAACGCTCGCGCGCGGTCGTGGCATAAACGAAGTTCAGGTCCTTGATCGCCTCTTCCAGCGTCTCGAACACCTTCGTTGCATCGATGACATGATCGGCCTTGGAAGCGGCAGCGCGCGCTTTCTCGCTCGGCCAGCCGTCACGCGGATTGACCAGGCGCAATTCGGCGAGGCCGAAATTGGCCATCGCCCGCGCCACCATACCGATATTTTCGCCGAGCTGCGGTTCGACCAGAATGATCGCCGGGCCTTCCGCCACAAGTTCAAGCTCGCTGTTTGTGCCTGCCATCGTCTTTTGTCCGTTTTCTGAAGCGGCGCGTCGATTTTCGAACCGATACGCTAAAGCGCGCCTCACTGGCACAGATCGGCGCTAAAATCAAAGGCGGAGGGGTGTGAGCGTCCTCTTCACTCCCTCACTCCCCCTTGATGATCGTCGCCATCTCTTCGCGCAGCGAATCCCTGCCCTCATCGCCAACGCGATGAATATCGCTGATGACCGGCCGGCCATCCTCCTCGACGACGTCGAAATGCACTTCGTCAACCGTCGCCTTCATCTCCGCCTCGTCCATGCAGGCCCAGAGCTTGAATTTCGCCGTCACGTCAGTCACGCCGTCCTTCACCGCACCGGCCGTCACTGAAACTTCCTGCAGCGGGCAGCCATCCTGGGAGTTGGTCACGACATCGTAGCCGAAGGGATCACCCTTCTCCCCGCTTTCTGCCTCGTAGGCCGGCTTCTTGGACGCTTCGTGATATTGTGCGACGAAATCCTTGCTGAACAGGCTGGTCAGCATGTCCTCATCGAAGATGTATTTCCAGTTTTCGGCGTCGCCGGACCAGTTCTTGACGGTGATATCCATCACCTTCTGGACGGGATCGGTGGGCCCGGCAGCAAGGGCGCTGTGGGAAAAGAGGACGGCGGCAGTCAGAAGCAGAATATTCCGCATGATGTGATCCCGGGATAGGCCCGAAGGCGGGCGAAGCGATTCGCCTGACTGTATTCCGGCATTATGGTTTGGCAATGCGCAAAGCGTTATTGCGCTGCGCCAAAAAAGCGCCCCCCATGGCTTTGCCTCAGACGCTCGCAATGCTATAGCCGCACCGGATATTTTTCCGAATACCGGCGTTATCAGACGCCACAGCTTCGAAGGTGAGGAATTCATGGCAAAGATCAAGGTAGCCAATCCGGTCGTCGATCTCGACGGCGACGAAATGACCCGTATCATCTGGCAGCTCATCAAGGACAAGCTGATCCTGCCATACCTCGATCTCGACATCGAATATTACGACCTCTCGGTTGAAAACCGCGACGCCACCAACGACCAGGTCACGGTCGATGCGGCGCACGCCATCAAGAAGCACGGCGTCGGCATCAAGTGCGCCACGATCACCCCGGATGAAGCCCGCGTCGAGGAATTCGGCCTGAAGCAGATGTGGAAGAGCCCGAACGGCACGATCCGCAACATTCTGGGCGGCGTCATCTTCCGCGAGCCGATCATCTGCAAGAACGTTCCGCGCCTCGTTCCCGGCTGGACCAAGCCGATCGTTGTCGGCCGTCACGCTTTCGGCGACCAGTACAAGGCAACCGATTTCAAGTTCCCCGGCAAGGGCAAGCTGACGATCAAGTTCGTCGGTGAAGACGGCCAGGTCATCGAAAAGGACGTCTTCGATGCCCCGAGCGCTGGCGTGGCTCTTGCCATGTATAACCTCGACGAATCCATCCGCGAATTCGCCCGCGCCTCCATGAATTATGGCCTGATGCGCAAGTGGCCGGTTTACCTCTCCACGAAGAACACCATCCTCAAGGCCTATGACGGCCGCTTCAAGGATATCTTCGAAGAAGTCTACCAGACCGAGTTCAAGGCGCAGTTCGACGAAGCCGGTATCACCTATGAGCACCGCCTGATCGACGACATGGTCGCTTCCGCGCTGAAGTGGTCCGGCGGCTACATCTGGGCCTGCAAGAACTACGACGGCGACGTGCAGTCCGACACGGTTGCGCAGGGCTTCGGCTCGCTCGGCCTGATGACCTCAGTTCTTCTGTCGCCGGACGGCCGCACAGTCGAAGCCGAAGCTGCGCACGGCACGGTTACGCGCCACTACCGCCAGCACCAGAAGGGTCAGGAAACCTCGACCAACTCGATCGCCTCGATCTTCGCCTGGACGCGTGGCCTCGCCCACCGCGCCAAGCTGGACGACAATGCCGAGCTCGCAAAGTTTGCAACGACGCTCGAAACCGTCTGCGTCGACACCGTTGAAAGCGGCTTCATGACCAAGGATCTGGCCCTCCTCATCGGTCCGGACCAGCCCTGGCTCTCCACCACCGCCTTCCTCGACAAGATCGACGAAAACCTCAAGAAGGCGATGGCGGCTTAAGCCTGCTTTCCCAGCGACTTCAAAACCCGGCCTCAGCGCCGGGTTTTTTATGTGTACCGTAGAGCTGAAACGTCTGGTTTCTTTTTTGTTCACAGTATCTTGATTAGCCGTTGTACTAGGCGCAGACTTCGATTCCGCGTGCTGCGGCCAGTACAACAATAAGACAAAGCTTAAATAGCATCTACTTGCACATAACTTGCCCGGCACAGTCAAACGTTCATCGGAGCATCGGCGCGGTCTTAGGGAACACGCGAAGGATGCTGCGGACTTAAAAAAAGCGAAGCGCAGGCGCGAAATCCGCATTGGTTTTCCCGGGATGCTTCGAGGATTTTGCTTGGGGAGGCAAAAGCATGAGTGAATTGATCTTCTACACCAACCCTATGTCGCGCGGACGCATCGCGCGGTGGATGCTCGAGGAAGTGGGCGTTCCATACCGAACGGAAATACTGGGTTTCGAGACCTCGATGAAATCGCCCGCCTACCGGCTGATAAATCCGATGGCGAAGGTGCCCGCCATCAAACACGGCGATACGATCGTCACCGAGGCGGCAGCGATCTGCGCCTATCTCGCCGATGCCTTTCCCGGCGCGAACCTAGCGCCCACGCCCAAGGCACGTGGGCTTTATTATCGCTGGATGTTCTTTGCCGCAGGCCCGCTGGAAATGGCGGCAAGCATGAAGGCGATGGGTTTCGAAGTGCCGAAGGAGAAGCTGCGCATGGCCGGCTGCGGCAGCTATGCGGATGTGATGAATACGCTTGAACGGGCCGTCAGCGAAAACCGCTTTATCGCCGGTGATCTCTTTACCGCAGCGGATGTCTATGTCGGCGCCCATATCGGCTGGGGGCTGCATTTCGGCACGATCGAAAAACGCCCGGCCTTTCTCGATTACATGGCCCATCTCACCGACCGCCCGGCCTTCAAGCGGGCCGCCCAGCTCGATGAGGAAGCGGCAAAGGACTTGCAGGCGACGGGCTGAAAGACGGGAACCGCTGTTCTGCGCCGGAGACTTGAACCGGAATCAAAAGGGCGGGGTAAAACCCCGCCCTTTTTGAATTTGCTCTGACTAGGCCGCCAGGGCCGCCGCCACCGCTTCGATGGCATCCTGCGCCTTCGCGCCATCCGGGCCGCCGGCCTGCGCCATATCAGGGCGACCGCCGCCGCCCTTGCCGCCAAGGGCGGCAGACGCGGTGCGGACGATATCGACGGCGCTGAAACGGGCCGTCAGATCTTCGGTCACGGCCGCAACAGCGCTTGCCTTGCCATCTTCGGAAACCGCAATCAACAGCACGACGCCCGAGCCGAGATTGGCCTTGGCTTCATCCGCGAGACCCTTGAGGTCCTTGGCATCAATGCCGGAGAGGGATTTCGCCAGGAAATTGACGCCCGCGACCTGCTGGACGTCGTTTGCACCGGCATCCGACGAACCGCCGCCCATTGCGAGTTTCTTGCGGGCATCCGCAAGCTCGCGCTCCAGCTTCTTGCGCTCGTCGAGAAGTCCCTCGACACGGGACAGCACGTCGCCTGGCTGCACCTTCAGGGAAGAGGCCAGCGCCTTCACCCGCTCATCCTGCTCGGCGAGGTAGGCAAGCGCGCCCTGCCCCGTTACGGCTTCGAGACGGCGCACGCCGGCACCAACAGCGCTTTCGCCGAGAATGCGGATGAGGCCGATCTGGCCTGTTGTCGCCACATGCGTGCCGCCGCAAAGCTCGACGGAATAGGGGCGGTTGGCTTTCGCGCCGTGAAGACCGGTGCCCATGGACACGACACGAACCTCGTCGCCATATTTTTCACCGAACAGCGCCATCGCACCCTCGTCAATGGCGTCGTCGACGCTCATCAGGCGGGTGACAACAGGCGAGTTCTGCAAGACGATTTCGTTCGCCATCTCCTCGACCACCTTCAGCTCTTCGGCCGACATCGGCTTCGGATGCGAAACGTCGAAGCGCAGGCGCTCGGGCGCAACCAGCGAACCCTTCTGAGCGACGTGCGTGCCAAGCACCTCTCGCAGCGCCTCGTGCAGCAAGTGGGTGGCGGAGTGGTTGGCACGCAGACGCGAGCGGCGGTCATGATCAACGGTCAGCTGCACGGCTTCGTCGAGCTTCAATCCACCCTTGGAAACGGTGCCCAAATGCACGAACAGGCCTTCGCCCTTTTTCTGGGTGTCGGAAACGGCAAAAGCGCCGTTGTCACCGGAGATCACGCCGGTATCGCCCATCTGGCCACCGGACTCGCCATAAAACGGCGTCTGGTTGACGACGATCTGTACCGTCTCGCCCTCGGCGGCACTGTCCACCGACTTGCCGTCCTTGACGATTGCCTGAATGACGCCTTCGGCGGTTTCAGTATCGTAGCCGAGGAATTCGGTCGCGCCGAACTTTTCCTTCAGTTCGAACCAGACGGTTTCGGTCGCCTTGTCGCCGGAGCCGGCCCAGTGCGAGCGGGCTTCCGCCTTCTGGCGCTGCATGGCGTCGGTGAAGCCGGAAATATCGACGCCGATCTCACGGGCGCGCAGCGCATCCTGCGTCAGATCGAGCGGGAAACCATAGGTGTCGTAAAGCTTGAAAGCCGTTTCGCCGTCCAGCATGTCGCCCTTGTGCAGGGTCGAGGTGGCGTCGGAGAGAAGCGACAGGCCGCGTTCCAGGGTCTTGCGGAAACGGGTTTCCTCCAGCTTCAGCGTTTCAGAAATCAGCGCCTCGGCGCGAACCAGTTCCGGATAGGCGCGGCCCATCTGCTGTACCAGCGCTGGCAGCAGCTTATAGATCAGCGGCTCGCGCGCGCCGAGAAGCTCGGCATGGCGCATGGCGCGACGCATGATGCGGCGCAGGACATAACCGCGGCCTTCATTGGACGGCAGGACGCCATCGGCGATCAGGAAGGCGGAAGAGCGCAGATGGTCGGCGATGACTCGGTGGCTGGCGCGCTTTTCACCTTCGGCCGGAACACCGGTCGCTTCCACGGAAGCAGCAATCAGCGCGCGGAACAGATCCGTATCGTAATTGTCGTGCTTGCCCTGCAGCAGCGCGGAAATACGCTCAAGACCCATGCCCGTGTCGATCGACGGACGCGGCAGGTCGATGCGCTCTTCCTTCGTCAGCTGCTCATATTGCATGAAGACGAGGTTCCAGATTTCGATGAAACGGTCGCCATCCTCTTCCGGCGAGCCGGGCGGGCCGCCCCAGATATGATCGCCGTGGTCATAGAAAATTTCCGAACAGGGACCGCAGGGACCGGTATCGCCCATTGCCCAGAAATTGTCGCTGGTCGCAATGCGGATGATACGGTCGTCGGAGAAACCGGCAATCTTCTTCCAGAGGTTAAAGGCCTCGTCGTCGGTGTGATAGACAGTCACCAGCAGACGGTTGCGGTCGATGCCGAATTCCCTGGTGATCAGGTTCCAGGCATGGGTGATCGCTTCTTCCTTGAAATAATCGCCGAAGGAGAAATTGCCGAGCATTTCGAAGAAGGTGTGGTGGCGGGCAGTATAACCGACATTGTCGAGGTCGTTATGCTTGCCGCCGGCGCGCACGCATTTCTGCGCCGAAGCGGCCGTGGAATAAGGACGGCTTTCAAGACCGGTGAAGACGTTCTTGAACTGCACCATGCCGGCATTGGTGAACATCAGTGTCGGATCGTTGCGCGGCACCAGCGGGCTGGAGGGCACGATCTCATGTCCGTTCTTCTTGAAGTAGTCGAGAAAGGTCGACCGAATTTCATTCACACCGCTCATGCCCACACACCGCTCACAGCTGGAGTCCATCACCGCCACCGGAAATGATGGCTATATTGCAAAATCACTGGCTTTTATCGTCCGCATCCAGCCCTGTCCAGCCATGGAGGCGAAGCAAGACATATAGGCAAAGAAAAAGGACCGCGCGAATAAAAATCGCGCGGCCCTCTTGATCTATACCATTTCAGCAAAAGCTCCGGGCGGCGACGCCCGGACCTTCGCGGAATGCATCAGCCCTCGTCGCTGCCGTCGTCGCCTTCACCGGCATCCGGGCCGCCATTCTGCAGGAAGCGGTCGGCGATCAGACCGGCATTCTGGCGCAATGCCAGTTCGATCTCATTTGCCGTTTCCGGATTGTCACGCAGGAAGGTCTTGGCGTTTTCACGCCCCTGCCCCAGACGCTGGCTGTTATAGGAGAACCATGCACCGGATTTTTCGACGATACCGGCCTTCACGCCGAGGTCGACGAGTTCACCGGTCTTGGAAACACCCTCGCCATACATGATGTCGAACTCCACCTGCTTGAAGGGCGGAGCCATCTTGTTCTTGACGACCTTGACGCGGGTCTGGTTGCCGACAACCTCTTCGCGCTCCTTGACGGCGCCGATACGGCGGATGTCGAGGCGAACGGACGCATAGAACTTGAGAGCGTTACCGCCTGTCGTCGTTTCCGGCGAACCGAACATGACGCCGATCTTCATGCGGATCTGGTTGATGAAGATGACCATGCATTTCGACTTGGAGATCGAAGCGGTCAGCTTGCGCAGCGCCTGGCTCATCAGGCGGGCCTGAAGACCCGGCAGGCTGTCGCCCATCTCGCCTTCAATTTCCGCCCGCGGCGTCAGCGCCGCAACGGAGTCGACCACCAGGACATCAACCGCACCGGAACGTACCAGCGTATCGGTGATCTCAAGCGCCTGCTCGCCCGTATCCGGCTGCGAGATCAGAAGGCCCTGCAAATCCACGCCAAGCTTGCGGGCATAGACCGGATCGAGCGCGTGCTCGGCATCCACGAAGGCGCAGATGCCGCCCTTCTTCTGGGCTTCCGCAATCGTCTGCAGCGCCAGCGTCGTCTTACCCGAGCTTTCCGGGCCATAAATTTCAACGATGCGCCCCTTCGGCAAACCGCCGATGCCGAGCGCGATATCCAGGCTGAGAGAACCCGTCGAAACGGTCTCCACCTCAACCACATTTTCATTGGAACCGAGCTTCATAATCGATCCCTTGCCGAACGACCGTTCGATCTGGGAGAGCGCCGCTTCCAGTGCCTTGCTTTTATCCACCGATTTATCCTCTACGAGACGCAAAGAATTTTGTGCCATCCGAACCACCTTTAGGTTATTGAAGCCGCACAGGCAATGAAGCAGTATGGAAACGGTATGTACTCTATTTGTTCTCATTTCGCAAGGCTGAGCCAGCATATTGAAAACAAATAGCGATAAGTAGTTTGTTCTGCTTTCGTTTTTCCGTGCCCGGCCCATCGCCGCAAACCGGATGCGAGGTCAGGAGGACGTCAGTTTAGGCCGAATCGTCCGGTCTTTCCATCCGCCAAAGAGGGAAACGCAAGCGTGAAGAAAATACTCGTTCTGGGCGGCGCGCATATCGACCGGCGCGGCATGATCGAGACTGAGACGGCGCCCGGCGCGAGCAACCCCGGCTCCTGGATGGAAGAGGCGGGCGGCGGCGGTTTCAACGCCGCGCGCAATCTCTCCCGCCTCGGTTTTCAGGTCCGCATCATTGCTCCGCGCGGCGGTGACGTGACAGGCGAAGCGGTGGCGGAGGCTGCGAAGCAGGCGGGCGTTGAAGACACCCCCTTTACCTTCCTCGACCGCCGCACGCCGAGCTACACCGCCATTCTGGAGCGTGACGGCAACCTCGTTATCGCGCTTGCCGATATGGATCTCTACAAGCTCTTCACCCCGCGCCGCCTGAAGATACGCGCCGTGCGGGAGGCGATCACGGCGAGCGATATCCTGCTTTGCGACGCCAATCTGCCTGATGATACGCTGACGGCGCTCGGCCTCGTTGCTCGCGCCTGCGAAAAACCGCTGGCGGCCATTGCCATATCGCCCGCCAAGGCGGTGAAGCTGAAAGCGGCGCTCGGCGATATCGACATCCTCTTCATGAACGAGGCGGAAGCCCGCGCGCTGACCGGCGAGACGGCGGCCAATGTCCGCGACTGGCCGGATATTCTGCGCAAGGCCGGGCTTTGCGGCGGCGTCGTTACCCGCGGCGCAAGCGAAGTCGTTGCCTTCAATGGAACGGAAAAAGCAATCCTCCACCCGCCTCTCATCCGCGAGGTGAAGGATGTCACCGGTGCGGGCGACGCCATGGCCTCTGGTTATCTCGCCGCCATCGCCGAGGGAAAGACGATTGCGGAGGCCTTGCGACAGGGGGCGGCCGCGGCGGCCATCACCGTGCAGTCCCCCTTCGCCACCTCGCATGAACTATCAAAAGACAGTGTCGAAGCCATGTTGGGGCTTGTTCCCCAGGCTGAAATGCTGGCATGAACCCGCTTTTGAAAACTGGAACAGATGCCATGACCCGCCCCATCTCCCCGCTCCTGCCCATCGTCTATTCTCAGGAAGTCGCCGCAGCCAAACAGCGCGGCGCGCCGATCGTGGCGCTTGAATCGACCATCATCACCCATGGCATGCCCTATCCCGGCAACATCGAGATGGCCGAAAGCGTCGAACAGATCATCCGCGATCAGGGTGCGGTTCCGGCCACCATCGCCGTCATTCACGGCACGCTGCATATCGGTCTTGAGAAGGACCAGCTTGAGGCGCTTGCCCAGACAACCGACGCCATGAAGGTCTCGCGCGCCGATATCGCCTTTGCCATCGCCGAGCGCCGCACGGGCGCGACCACGGTTGCCGCCACCATGATCGCCGCCGCCCGCGCCGACATCCGCGTTTTTGCGACAGGCGGCATCGGCGGCGTGCACAAGGGGGCGGAAGAGACCTTCGACATCTCCGCCGACCTGACCGAGCTTGCCAAGACCGGCGTGATCGTCGTCTGCGCCGGCGCGAAAGCCATTCTGGATATTCCGAAGACGCTGGAGGTTCTCGAAACCAACGGCGTGCCTGTCGTCACCTTCGGGTCGGAAGAATTCCCGGCCTTCTGGTCCCGCTCCTCCGGCCTTTCGAGCCCGCTTTCGCTCAATAGCCCGGCGGCGATTGCCAATTTCCAGGCAACCCGCGAACAGCTGGGCATCGAAGGCGGCATGCTGGTGGCCAATCCCGTGCCGGAAGCAGACGAAATTCCGCGCGAGGAGATGGAAATCTACATCAACCGCGCCATCTCGCACGCCGAGCGCGACGAAGTCACCGGCAAGGAAGTCACCCCCTACCTGCTCGGCGATATTTTCCGCCTCACAGATGGCCGCAGCCTGGAGACCAATATTGCGCTGGTGCGCAACAATGCGCAGCTTGCTGCTGAGATCGCGGTGGCGCTGAACTGAAGAAAAGATCGTCTTCTCAGTCATCCTCAGGCTTGACCCGAGGATCCACGATGCGCTCGCAGGAATGGATCCTCGCCTCAAGGGCGAGGATGACGGTGTGAAAGCAGAAGGCCTCGCAACCAACAAAAAAGGCCCGGAAAGCTTGCGCTTTCCGGGCCTTTTTCTTTTCAGTTTCTGAACCCAATCAGTTCTGGGCGACCGGCTTCACAAGCGGCGTCACGCGGCGGATGGTGACGCGGCGGTTCTGCTGTTCCGGGCCAAGTGTCTGAACCTTCAGGTAACGCTCGCCATAGCCTTGAGTCGCGAGGTTTTCCGGCGGAATGCCGTAAACATCGGTCAGCACATTGGCGACGGAAGCGGCGCGCTCGTCCGAGAGAACGAGGTTGCTTTCATCCGAACCGACGGCATCGGTATGGCCTTCGATCAGGAAGGTTTCCCCCGGGTTCTTGTTGAGCGCCTTGTTGATGGCATCCGCCACCTTGCGCAGCGAACGTGCCTGCGCCATCGGGATTTCGGCACTGCCGGTGGCAAAAGTGATCGTATCGAGGTCGATACGGCGCACCTTGTCGCGGATACGGGCCGAATAACGCACTTCATCCAGCGAATAGACCCGCTCCACCGGTTCGACGGGCGGCTGTTCCAGGAAGCGGTAATAATCGCGGTCCGGATCGCTCGACGTGTCGATGATATAATCGGTCACGGGAATGCGCAGGCGCATCGGCGGCAGGTCGAGGCCGGGATCGCGATAGACATAATCACGGTCCGGATCTTCCATCAGCTCCGGTGCATAGAACAGCACATATTCGCGGCCGCGATCGTCGATGCGCGAGCGCTGGATCACGTCGCCATAACGGTTGCGGATCGTAACCACCTGCGTTCCATCGCGGCGCTCCACGGTTTCGCGGACACGACCGCCGCCCAAGCGCTCGTAATAGGGCTCACCACCATCGCGGATGAAGCGCTGGTTATCATCGCCGCGCACCACGACACGGTCGCCGAATTGCAGGATGATCGGCGCATCGCCGTCACGATCACGATCGCGCGGGCGGCCTTCGCGCGGCTGCCATTCGCGGACACCTTCCGGCCGCTCATATTGCGGACGACGATCGACACGTTCGCCCTGCTGGGAGGTGATCGCCTCCATCTTGACGGGCGGTGGCGGAGCCTTGCCTTCGGCGGCGCCGGCGCGCTGCGCTTCGGCGTCCGATGTCGGAACCTTCACGTCGCCGGCCTGCTCGCGTTCACGACGGCGCTCCTCGCGGGTCTGGCGGTTGCCGGAGCGTTCCACTTCCTTGTCGCTGTCGAGAACGGCGGCACCCTTGTCGACCGGCAGAATGACGGTATCGGCGGTCTTGGACGGGTCCTTGGCAATGGCCTTGGCCTTGTCCAGCTCTTCCTTCGTCATCGGCGGCGCTTCCGTCTGCGGAACAGCGACCTGATTGGGCACGGGTTCGCCGGCCGGCGCCTGTCCGGTCGTCGCACCGCTCGGCGGCGGAGGCGTCGGCGCGCCTGGCAGCGGGGCTGCGGGTTCAGTTCTACCCTGGCCCTCTACCGGCGGCTGTTCGGAAGGCTGACGACCCGGTGCGGGATTGGGCTGGGCCTCGGGCGCCGGCGGACGTGCGGGCGTCGGGGCTTCGGTCGGAACCGGTGCTTCCTTCACTGCCGGATCCGGGGCGGCCGGCTTTTTCTCCGGAACGGCTTTTTCAGCCGGTTCGGCTTTCTGTTCCGGGGCCTTTTCCTCTACCTGCGGCTTTTTGGAAGGCGCCGGCTCGCGAGGCTTGGCCGGCTGCTCGGCATTTTCAGGGCGTGCTGCGGGCTCCTGTTCGGCTGCAGGTTCTTTCGCGCGCTCCTTGCGGGGACGCTGCTGCTCACCCTCACCGGCGGGCTGCTCGGCCCGTTCGGGCTTGCGCGGACGTTCCTTCGGCTGCTCCTCAGCAGGTGCGGCTTCGGGTGCCGCCTCGCGCTGGCGTGCCGGGCGCTGTTCGCCCTCGCCCTGCGGCTCCTGTGCGCGTTCTGGTTTGCGGGGACGCTCCTGCGGCTGTTCGGCCGGCGCGGGCTCCGGGCGGGCCTCGCGCTGCTGCTGCGGTTCCCGCTGGGGTTCGGGCTGCGGTTCACGCTGGGGTTCCCTCCGGGGCTCCCTCTGCGGTTCGGGGCGTGGTTCGGCGGGCGCGGCTTCGCGTTTGGGCTCCGGCTCACGCGGCGGCTCCTGTGCACGCTCCTGGCGTTGCGGCTCGGCCTGCGGCTGCGCCTCTTCGGCCTGCTTGCGCCGCTTGCGCAGTTCTTCTTCCGGGTTCGGCTCTTCCGGCTGTGCCTGCGCCAGAATCACCTGACCGGTCGTCGCCTGTCCGGGAAGCGCCTGCGCCCGCGCGGCACCGGCAAAACCGGCCGCGGCCGGCTCCACCGCAATCGCCAGCGACATGAGGGGGAAAACCACCCCCGTCAGCAATGTGTTCTTCTTCAGCATCGGTGTTTCCTCATCTGCCATTATTGGTCGCCAGTCTGGCGACATCGTGATTCCGGCTGCGCGTGCAGGCGCTGGTCAACGCCCGGCACACACTTCGGTTCCCATGATGAACAAAGCGTTCTGTACCGGAAATGAACAGATCAAGGCCTTTTCGTGGAGGCTCTGCGGCACAAACGCGATGGCTAATATTGCAGTTGCATTTTTTGACCAACCGGATGAATAATTGCATCCGCGCTGAAGGCCACAGGCGGTATCCTCCGTCCTGCCGCGCCCAGCGCCCATGGCGTCCGCACTGAAAACAACAACAGACTGCGGATGAACGACCAAAAGAGAGGATCGAAATGCCTATTTCCACCCGTCTGCTCGCAGCCGTATCGATTGCCGCCATCTCGCTGTTGTCGGGCGCAGCCCTCGCGCAGGACAAGATCGTCATCGGCACCGAAGGCGCCTATCCGCCCTTCAACAATCTCGAAGCCGACGGCACGCTGACCGGCTTCGACATCGACATCGCCAAGGCGCTGTGCGAACAAATGAAGGCCGAGTGCACCTTCGTCACCAATGACTGGGACGGCATCATCCCCGCCCTGCAGGCCAAGAAGTTCGACGCCATCATCGCGTCCATGTCGATCACGCCGGAACGTCTCCAGAAGGTCGACTTCTCCAAGAAATATTACAACACCCCGCCGGCTATCGCCGTACCGAAGGATTCGCCGATCAAGTCCCTCGACGATCTCAAGGGCAAGTCGCTCGGCGCGCAGGGTTCCACCACCCACTCCAACTATGCCGAAAAGCATTTCCCGGATGCCGACGTGAAGATGTATCCGACCGCCGACGAATATAAGCTCGACATCGCCAATGGCCGCATCGACGCCGTCATCGACGACATCGTCGTGCTTTCGGAATGGCTGAAGACGGATGCCGGCGCCTGCTGCAAGATCCTGACGCCGCTCAAGGTCGACGTCGAGATCAACGGCAATGGCGCGGGCGTTGCCGTGCGCAAGGGTGACACGGCGCTCGCCGACAAGTTCACCGCCGCCATCGCCGGCATCCGCGCCAGCGGCAAGTATCAGGAGATCAACAAAAAATACTTCGATTTCGACGTTTACGGCGAGTAAGCCTGTTCGATCTGTTGAAATCTCGTGGCGGAAGGCTTGCCCTTCCGCCATTTTTGTTTGAAAACGTCACGATAACAATCACGGCGGCTTAAGACCGCAGGGGAAAACTGGCATGAGCGGAGCATTTTCCGCCATAGGTGCGTTCTGGACCTATGTCTCGACACTTCTCGATCCCTTCTGCGGGCCGGTCGGTCTCTTCTCGCTTTTCGGAAACGGCACCCTGGTCGCCTGCGGCGATGCTGGCTGGGGCGATGAGATCGCTTTCGGCGTCAAGGTCACGATCTCGCTGGCGCTTGCCACCCTGCCGGTCGGACTGCTGATCGGTTTTCTCATCGCGCTCGCTGCACAATCGGAAGAAAAATCGCTGCGGCTGGCGACCGGTATCTACACCACGATCTTCCGCGGTCTGCCGGAACTCCTGACGCTCTTCATCGTCTATTACGGCATCCAGATGCTGCTGCAATCGGTGGCCGGTTATATCGGCATCACCGGCCCGGTCGAGATCAACGCCTTCGTGGCCGGCATGGTGGCGCTGTCGGTGGTGTTTTCGTCTTATGCCTCTGAAGTGCTGCTCTCCGCCTTCAAGGCCATACCCAGGGGGCAATATGAGGCAGGTGCCGCACTTGGTCTTTCCCGCGGCCGCACCATGGTGCTCATCATCATTCCGCAACTCGTCCGCATCGCCCTGCCCGGCATGACCAATCTCTGGGTCATCCTCCTGAAAGACACGTCCTACGTCTCGATCATCGGCCTTGCCGATATCATCCGCCAGACCGGCATCGCCGCCCGCGTCAGCAAGGAAGCCTTCTTCTTTTACAGCATCGCCTGCCTGCTCTATCTCATTCTCGCGCTGCTTTCGTCCATCGGCATCGGTTTCATCGATCGCTGGTCGCGCAAGTCGGAGGTAAGCCGATGAGCCATGTTCAGGAACTCATTCCCGCGCGCCCTGCCCCGGCGGTAGCGGACAAGCCGCTCAATATTTCCCGCATCGTCGGCATCGCCGTCATCACGCTCTGGCTGCTGCTCGCCGCCGGGCTGATCTTCGCCATGATCGAAGGCTGGGACTGGGATAAATTCGGGCGTTACGGGCCGCGTTACATCGATGGTCTCATCACCACCATCACGCTGGTCGGCAGCTCGATCATTCTCGGCGCCATTCTTTCCGTGCCGATCGCCTTCGGCCGCATGTCGGAAAACCGCGTCATCGGCGCACTCGCCTATGCCTATGTCTATGTCTTTCGCAGCACACCGCTTCTGGCGCAGCTTTTCCTGATCTATTACGGCCTCGGCAGCTTCCGCCAGGGGCTGGAGACCGTCGGCCTGTGGTGGTTCTTCCGCGAGGCCTGGTATTGCGGCCTCCTGTCGCTCACTCTCAACACCGCCGCCTATCAGGCCGAAATCCTGCGCGGCGCGATCCGCAGCGTGCCGCGCGGCCAGCACGAGGGGGCCGCCTCGCTCGGCCTGTCGAAACTCATCACCTTCCGCAAGGTCATCCTGCCGCAGGCGCTCATCGTGGCGCTGCGTCCCTATGGCAACGAGATCATCCTGATGATCAAGGGTTCGGCGGTGGTCTCCATCGTCACGGTCTTCGACCTGATGGGGCAGACGCGTTACGCCTTTTCCCGCACCTTCGATTATCAGGCCTATCTCTGGGCGGCGATCTTCTACCTGACGATCGTCGAAACGCTGAGACATGTCTGGGCATGGCTGGAGGCCCGCCTGACGCGCCATCTCAAGCGCTAAGCGGAGGCGTTGGCAGCACTCATCAAAGAAGGCTGCTAACATTTTGAAAAATATAACTATTTTATGACAATCCATGTCCCTGGCAAGCTTGGATTAACCATGTCGTGTTCCCATATTCGATACAGCGGCAATGCTGTGATCGGCAATCATGGAAACGGGAACCGCCGTCATGAACAAGGAAATGGAAATGATGCTGAGAGGCTACGGCCTCACCACCGCCCAGATTTTTTATCGCCTGCCGGACCATCCGCTGGTTCTCCAGACCTATGTCTGGCAGGACTATGATCTGGCCCCTGATTTCCCCGAAATGCACGGGTTCCTCAAATTCTGGCAGGAAAAGCTCGACGGGCCTTTGCACTCCGTCCGCTACGTGCACCGGCAGGTGATCTCGGCGCAGGAGTGGCGCGCGCTCAAAGGGGAGTTCATCCTCCACTGAGCCATCGCGCCACATAAACATTGCGCCCGTCCCCGATGCGGCTTACAGCAAACTTCAACTAAAGACGCTGACGGATAAGGCACGATGACGAAGAACCAGAAAATCGACGAAGAGGCGCTTGCCGAGGCCTATAACCGCGCACTCGCGCTTGAAAAATCAGGCGATGTGGATGCGGCGGTGAAGGCCTATGAGGAAGTTCTCGCCATCGATCCGGACGATCATGGCGGCGCGGCCGTCCGCATCGCCGCCATGGGCCGGGGCGAACAGCCGTCGAAAGCACCTGATGCCTATGTCGAAACCCTGTTCGACCAGCATGCCGAAGCTTTCGAGGATATTCTCGTCGAGCAGCTCGGTTACGCCGTGCCGATGATGGTGCGCCAGCGGCTGCAGACCCTCAACCTCGGCCCCTTCAAGCGCCTGCTCGATCTCGGCTGCGGCACCGGCCTCACCGGCGAAGCGCTGCGCGATATGGCCGACGATATCACCGGCATTGATATTTCCGAAAACATGGTCGAGATCGCCCATGAGAAGGACCTTTACGAGACGCTCTATGTCGCCGAAGCCGAGGATTTTCTCGAGGACAATGACGACGAGCCCTTCGACATCATCACCGCCACCGACGTGCTGCCCTATCTCGGCGCGCTGGAGCCACTGTTTTTCGGCGCTGCCGAAAACCTCAATGCCGGCGGCCTGCTGATCTTCTCGTCGGAAACTCTGCCCGAAGCGACGCTCGCCGGACGCCCCTATATGGTCGGCCCACACCAGCGTTTCGCCCATGCGGAAACTTATGTCCGCGAAAGACTGGCCGCGACCGGTTTCGAGGTTCTCGAAGTGACCGACATCAACGTGCGCATGCAGGACGGCAATCCGACGCCCGGTCATCTGGTGATTGCGAAGCTCAAGGGCTGATGCGACATCGGAGGCTTATGCCCCCGACATCTCGGCACCTTTCTTCTCCCCGGCGGGGAGAAGAAACATGCGGCACGCGCTCGCCCTATATATGGCGAACACGGCTCCTGCCTGAATCAAGCTCTCAGCAACATCCGCCAGCGGGTTGAAGAGACTCAACTTTCCCGCCCTCTCAACTCGCCTTCGGACGCCAGACGATATCCGCCACCTTGAGTTTCTTCGGCACGATCTTCAGATCATAGAATTCGTCTGCAAGTGCCTGCTGATAGGCAATGGCTTCATCCGGAACCAGCGAGACCCGTCCGAGATCGGCTCCCGGTCGTGTCAGCGAGACCTTGGTGACATCCTCGGGAACGCCGGTGATGGCCGCCAGCGATTTTGCCGTTGCATCGATATTGGCCTGCGCCTTCGCACCCACATTCGCCAGTTCCTTGAGGATCAGCGGCACGAGATCGGGATTGGTCTCGACGAAATCGCCGTTGGCGAGGAAGTAGCTCCACGGATCGACGATGCCTTCGGCGGTCGAGAGAACCCGTGTTGTCGGCTCTTTTTCCGCCACCGCGAAATAGGGATCCCAGATCGACCAGGCATCGATGCTGCCGCTGCGGAAGGCGGCGGCCGCATCCGGCGGCGCAAGATCGACTGGGGTAATGTCGTTCAAGGTCAATCCCGCCTTTCGCAGCGCCTTGACCGTGACGTTGTGGGCGCTGGAGCCGCGCTTGAAGGCAACCTTCTTGCCTTTCAGGTCTTCCAGCGCCTTCAGCGGCGAATCCTTCTGCACGAGGATGGCCGACCCACCGGCCGCAGCCTTGTAGGTGCCGACGTAACGCAGATTGCCGCCAGCGGCCTGCGCGAAAAGCGGCGGCACATCGCCAGTCGGGCCAATATCAAGCGCGCCTGCGCCAAGCGCTTCGAGAAGCGGCGGCCCGGAGGAGAATTCCGACCATTTGACCTCGATGCCGCGATCTTTCAGCAGCGCTTCGAGCGCGCCCTGGCTTTTCGCGAGCGCTATCACGCCATTCTTCTGCCAGCCAATCCGCAATGTGGTGGTTGCAGCGCTTGCCCGCCGGATATGCGGCAGAAACGCCGCCCCGGTCGCACCTGCAATCAGTCCCAATGTTCCGCGTCGTGTGAGCATATGGATATCCCTCGCTATTCCATCCTTCGACAGCAAAAGCGTAGATATTCGAGAGATTTTATCAAAATCCCAGTTTGCGCGTAGACAGCGCCGAGAGAATTGAATGTGCGAATTTGCCGTTATGGGCGGAATAAGATTGTCGTGGCCGGGCGGCCGCTATCGGATGGCCCTTCCGAAAGGATCAACCCCTGGCAGGGCAGGAAAGGCAACCCGCCAATAAAAATGCCCTCCCCGGCAGCCGGAAAGGGCATTGATCAAAAACCATGACCGGGGGCGGATCACTCCTCGCCGGATTTCGGATTATCCAGCAGCATGTAATCGAGCGGCAGTTCGGTCGTATATTTGATCTGCTCCATCGCAAACGCGGAGGACACGTCGCGAATTTCGATCTTGGCGATCATGCGCTTGTAGAAAGCGTCATAGGCCGCAATGTCAGGCACGACGACGCGCAACAGGTAATCGACGTCACCGCTCATGCGATAAAATTCGACGACTTCCGGAAACTCGGAAACCACCTCGGAGAAACGTTTCAGCCATTCGATGGAATGGGAAGCGGTGCGGATGGAAACGAAAACCGTGACCTTGGTGTTGACCTTGACCGGATCGAGCAGCGCCACGCGCCGGCGGATGACGCCGTCTTCTTCCATCTTCTGAATACGCCGCCAACAGGGCGTCGTGGAAAGGCCGACCTTTTTCGCCAGATCGGCAACGGCCAGCGTGGAATCCTCTTGCAGAATGCGCAAAATCTTACGGTCTAGGCGATCCAATGCGTCTACCCTCCTGAATTAATTTCCTTTCAATACACTAATTTTCGCAGAAAAACAGAAAATTGTTTCACTAAAGCCGCATTTCCACATGTTGTCGCAGAACCGGCAGCAGCTCCGCCGCGAACCATGGGTTCTTTTTCAGCCAGCCGGTGTTGCGCCAACTCGGATGCGGCAGGGGAAAAATGCCGGGACCGGAATTGGCATGGAGATAGCTGCGCCAGTTTTGCACCGTTTCGGTCATGGTTTTGCGCCGCCTTTCACCCAGGTAAAAAGCCTGTGCATATTGGCCGATGGCGAGGATCAGCTCCACCTGCGGCATTGCCACCATCACCCGCTCGCGCCAGTGCGGCGCACATTCGCGCCGGGGCGGCAGGTCGCTGCCCTTGTCGTCATAACCGGGAAAACAGAAGCCCATGGGCACGATGGCGAAACGATCCGGGTCATAGAATGTCTCCCGATCGACGTTCAGCCACTGGCGCAGCCTGTCACCCGAGGCATCGTTGAAGGGCAACCCCGTTTCGTGCACACGAAGCCCCGGCGCCTGCCCGGCAATAAGGATGCGCGCCTTGGTCGACATGACGACCACCGGCCGGGGTTCGTGCGGCAGGCGATCAGCCATTCCGTTGAGCGGCATATCGCGACAGAGACGACAGCGGGCGATTTCGCCGCGCAACCCGTCCAACCCATCATCACGCACCGGCGCTAGCTCAACCATGGTCCCATCCCATGAGATGGCGGATAATGGTGAGGAAACCCGCCGCCGGCGTTTCCAGATCCGCGGCACGGTGTTCCCGCCGCCATTGCGATGGTTTCTCGAATTCTCCCGCCCAGATGCCGCGCGCCTCCCTGCGCGCCGCCGCCTGCTCGCTTGAGAACTGGAAATAACCTGATGCGACCGCAAAACCCGCCGACACCATTTCCGATGAGACATCCCTGCCGTCTGCGGAACAATAGACGAGCAGCCGCCCGTAACGGTCTCTGGAACTGCCGGAACAGGAAAAATCCGCCGGCCCGGCCAGCCGTTGCAGGACACGGCGCGCCTCCTCGCCGCATGGCCAGCTTTCGCTGCCGCGCAGACATGTCTGCGCAAGCTCCGGCGCATCGATGCCGAGCAGCCGGAAACGTTCCTCACCCTTTGACAGCGTGTCGCCATCGATCACGAAGAAGCGGCCGCTATAGGTTTCGCTGTTGATCTGATCGAGCTTGGCCGCGATCAGAATACCGAGAAAAACCGTGGCGAAAAAAAGCCCGCCATCGCGAAATGCCGAAAAACGCCTGCTTTTGCCTCCATTTCGTCTCATGTAACAACAAACCCTTGTCAGAAATGGCAAACAAATCCTTTAACGGCAGCATCTTCTTAAGATTTTGCGCGTAGTCTGCAAGGGTTCATGTCACCCGCGTTGTAACAATGAGTAAAAGCGTCAGCACGTCCACCGACAAGATCATCGTCGACCGGTCGAAAAAGCACCGCAACAAGGCGGTCTTTGACACGGTGAAGACGACACGTGAACGCCTGCAGCAAGGGGCCGGCGCAAGCGACGCCTATGAACGCGAAATGCTGACCATGCACATCGCCGAAACCCTGCAGGGTGCGATGATCATGCCGCTTTTCATCGTGCTCGCTTCCGTCATCGGCCTTTATATAACCCGCGATATCAGCCTGATCATCTGGTCGCTGATTGCGCTAAGCTTCCATGCCTTTTCCCTGCTTTTGGCCAAGCGGGCGGCAAAGCAGGAGATCACGGCCGACAATCTTCAGCACTGGAAAAATCTCTTCCTCGGCATGCAGATCCTTATCGGCTGCGCCTGGGCGATGTTCGCACTGGCCGAACCGGTGCGCAACGACCCGACGCTGGTTATTTTCTTCAAGGGATCGACGCTGCTGATCGCGCTTTCTCTAACCGCCATGGCCAATTTCATGTTGCGGCGGGCGACCTTCATGACCTTCCTGCCGGTTCTGGCGGCGCTTTGCATGACCTCGGCCATCTCACGCAATCCCTTCGACGTCGGCCTGGCGCTGATGTTCGGCATGGCGATCCTCTTCTGTCATCGCATCACCAGCCGGCTTTACCAGACCAGCATCAAGCTTCTCTCCTCGCAGACGGAAAAGGACGACCTGATCGCCGAACTCGAAGTCGCGAACTCGGTTTCGGACGAAGCACGGCGGCGCGCGGAAGAAGCCAATCTGGCGAAATCGCGCTTTCTCGCCTCCATGTCGCACGAGCTGCGCACCCCGCTCAACGCCATCCTTGGCTTCTCCGAGGTCATGTCCTCAGAAGTGCTCGGCCCGCTCAACAATCCGCTCTACAAGGAATATTCCGGCGACATCCATCGCTCCGGCCAGCATCTGCTCGACCTCATCAACGAAATCCTCGACCTCTCGCGCATCGAAGCCGGCCGCTATGACCTCAACGAAGAAGCGATCTCGATGCTGGAAATCGCCGAGGACTGCATCGGCATGATCCAGCTTCGCGCCCGCGCCAAGAATATCAGGATTTCCCAGCAGTTCGAAAACAGCCTGCCGCAGGTCTGGGCCGATGAAAAATCCATTCGCCAGGTCATCCTCAACCTGCTCTCCAACGCCGTGAAATTCACGCCGCAGGGCGGCGAAATCCTCGTGAAAGCCGGCTGGACCGCGGGCGGCGGCCAATATGTGTCGATCAGGGATAATGGCCCCGGCATACCCGAAGATGAAATTCCCGTGGTCCTCTCGGCCTTCGGTCAGGGCTCGATCGCGATCAAGAGCGCCGAACAGGGAACCGGTCTTGGCCTGCCCATCGTTCAGGCCATTCTCGCCAAGCATGACGGCCAGTTCATCCTGAAATCGAAACTGCGCGAGGGCACCGAGGGCATCGCCATCCTGCCGGCAAAACGCGTGCTGCAGAGCCTGCCAGCCGTGGAAGAAACCCACGCCATCCAGCCGCGCCGACGGTCCTTCGCTTAGGGCATTTCCAGGAAAAGTGCCCCCCGGTTTTCCGTCCGGAAATGCCTTAAGGCTAACAACCTCAGAAGAACAGCGTCGTCACCAGCGAATACAGCACGAAAAATCCGTTTGCCATCAACAGGCAGAAGACGGCGAAAGAGCCGAGGTCCTTGGCATGACGCCCCACCGAGGAGATTTCCGGCGAAATGCGATCCACCAGCTCTTCGATGGCGGTATTCAGCGCCTCCACCGAAAACAGAAGCAGCATCAGCACCGTGAAGACGAGAAGATGCGCAAACGGCGCGCCCACGACCAGAAGCAGGGCAAGCCCGACGCCGAAGGCAAGAACCTCATGCCGGAACGCCGCTTCCTGCCACAGCCGGCCAAGCCCCTGCACGGAATAGCGGGCGGCGGCCAAAAGATGCCGCCAGCCTTTTTCCTTGCGAAAGACGGGTTCCGGTTGCGGTCTTTTCGGCGTCGCGTCCATCTTCAGCCTCAATGATCGGTGCGGGAACTGATGCGGGTGTCCACACCCGCCGCTTCGAACGTCGCCATGCCGGAATGGCAGGCGGCAGCGGCCTTGACGATGCCGGCGGCAAGTGCTGCCCCCGTCCCTTCGCCAAGCCGCATGCCAAGCGCCAGCAGCGGCGTCTTGCCGAGCTTTTCAATGGCGGCCAGATGGCCGGGCTCGCCCGAGACATGGCCGATCAGGCAATGATCAAGCGCCGAAGGATTGGCGGCCTTGAGAAGAGCGGCAGCGGCCGTCGCCACATAACCGTCGATCAGCACGGGAATGCGCTGCACGCGGGCGGCGAGGATGGCGCCGGCAATCGCCGCGATCTCACGTCCGCCAAGACGGCGCATGATTTCCAGCGGATCGGACAGGTGGTCCTTGTGGAATTCCACGGCGGCCTTCACCGCCGCTATCTTGCGGGCCATGACCTCACCTTCCGAGCCGGTGCCCGGACCGGTCCACTCTTCCGCTGTGCCGCCATAAAGCGCGAGATTGATCGCCGCCGCAATGGTGGTGTTGCCGATGCCCATTTCGCCGACGCAGAGAAGATCGGTGCCGCCGGCAATCGCCTCCATACCGAAGGCCATGGTCGCGGCGCAGTCGCGCTCCGAGAGCGCAGGTTCGCAGGTGATGTCGCCGGTCGGGTAATCGAGCGCCAGATCGAAGATCTTCAGGCCAAGATCATTGGCGACACAAATCTGGTTGATCGCCGCACCGCCTGCCGCGAAATTTTCCACCATCTGCTGGGTCACGGATGTCGGATAAGGCGTAACGCCGTGCCGGGTAACACCGTGATTGCCGGCGAAGATCGCCACCAGCGGACGGGTGACGGCCGGAGAACGGCCGGACCAGGCAGCCAGCCACATGGCGATTTCTTCGAGACGTCCGAGCGAACCGGCAGGCTTGGCCAGCTGCGCATTGCGCTCCTTGGCCGCCACAAGCGCGTGCGTGTCCGGGCCGGGAAGCTCGCGCAGCAGCGCGCGGAAATCGTCGAAGGGCAATCCGCTCATGCTCATGATATCTGTCTTTCTCGTCGTCGGGTTGGCTGTCGCATCGGCTCATGCGTCCGGAACTTGTGTTTTCCGGCAAATCGGTCTTTGTTGCGCCTCTCATAATCGCGGATGCGCCGCGGAACAACCGGAAATGCAGCAACTGCAACGGAGAGAGCATGAAGGCCGGGGATTTTATAACAGATGTCATGCATTCCCTCGCCTTTCTGAGCCGCCTGCCCGTTCCCTCGCGCTTTTTTGATGATGCCGACAGTGTGTCGATGCGCCGCACTGCCCGCGCCTTTCCCGCCGCCGGTCTGCTGATCGCCCTGCCCGCCGCTTTCCTCGTTGTGGTTTTTGCGGCCTTCAACGCCTCGCCGCAGCTCACCGGCTGGCTTGTCATCGGCTTGACGGCGCTCGTGACAGGGGCGCTGCACGAAGACGGCCTGGCCGACATGGCCGACGGTTTCGGCAGCGGTAAGGACAAGGCGCGAATGCTTGAGATCATGAAGGACAGCCGCATCGGCAGCTATGGCGCTATCGCCATGATCCTGTCCTTTGCGCTCCGCGCCACCGCACTCGCCGCGCTCATTGAGACGCTGCCGGCAAAAACCGCCGCCGCCGCCCTGATCGCTGTGCTTGTGATGAGCCGCGCCCTGATGGTGTGGCACTGGCAGTCCCTGCCCGCCGCCAAAACCTCCGGCATCGCCGCCGGCGCCGGTCAGCCCGGCACAAGTGAGCGCAACATCGCGCTTGTGATCGGGTTGCTGCTTTTCATACTATTTACGCTGCACGCCCTGCCGCTCCTGTCGATTGCCCTTGTGCTGGCGGCAGCCTTTCTGGCGGCCATGCTTTTCGGCAGGCTCTGCGACAGGAAGATCGGCGGCCATACCGGCGACACCATCGGCGCCTGCCAGCAGATCACGGAGATCGTGATTCTTGTCGCCCTTGCCCTTGCAGCATGACGGCCTGATATAAATCATCATGGAAACACCCTGCATCCACATCTGTCGCCTCGATGAAACCAGCAGCCTCTGCATCGGCTGTGGGCGAATGCTGGATGAAATTGGCGGCTGGGCAGGGTATAGCGACGAGAAGCGCCGCGAGATCATGCGGTTGCTGCCGCAAAGACTGGCAAACCTGCCCAAGACCGCCAAGGAGACGCATACCGCATGAACAGGCTGACCATCGTTCTCCTTCTGCTGGCCGTCGGCCTTGGCCTGCTGCTCATCAATCATGACGGCGGCCGAACGCTCGGCATCGATAATGATCAATTCGCCCATGTTCTCTATCTTCTGCCCATTGCCGCTCTCCTGTCCGCCGGCATATTGGCCGGAAGCCGCGGCAGTTTCGGCACCGTCATCCGCCAGCTCGCCGTCTGGCTGGTCATCATTCTCGGCCTCGTCTCGCTTTATCTCTATCGCTACGATCTGCAAACCTTCGGCGATCGGCTGCTGGGCGGCCTGATACCCGGCCGCGCCGTGGTGGTCACCACATCGGGCGGCGAGCAGGAAATCGTGCTGCATAAATCGATGAGCGGCCATTTCGAGGCGAATGTCGGTCTCGAAGGCAAGACGATCCACATGCTGGTCGATACCGGCGCAAGCTCGGTGGTGCTCGCCAATGCGGATGCCGCCGCAATCGGCATCGACACCACAAACCTCCGCTATACCGTACCCGTCATGACTGCGAATGGCCGCACGGCGGCAGCTCCCGTCACCCTGTCGGAAATCAGCATTGGCCCGATCGTGCGGCGCAACATCCCGGCCCTCGTCGCCCAGGATGGCCAATTGGGCCAGAGCCTGCTCGGCATGAGCTTCCTGTCGACGCTCGGTTCGCTGCAGATGCAGACCGATGAACTGCGGCTGCGCGACCGGTAACCCCCTGCCCTTTGCGGTTCATTCTGCGGTTTTCCCGAGCCACTGGCCCCGGAAAGGAAATACCCCAATGCGACCGCAACGGGGATATTCTTTTCGCACATTGGGGCCACGGACGGGCCATTGCCCCTTGATTCCTTCCCATTTGATAATTTATGTTGGCCTTGTTCTCAGGGCGGGGTGCAATTCCCCACCGGCGGTATCGGGATTTTTCCCGGAGCCCGCGAGCGCTTCCGGTCTCCAAAGCCGGAAGGTCAGCAGATCCGGTGAGAGGCCGGAGCCGACGGTATAGTCCGGATGGAAGAGGACAAGGCATAGGACGCTGGCGCGTGAGCTGGCTTCGCATTGCATTGTTCGCCCAAGGGATATTTGGCGCTTCTTGAAGCGCGAAAATGCCGCAAAACGGCATAACCCTTGAAAGGCTTGAAAGAAAATGACCATTGCTAGAATTGAAGACGCCATCGAAGCCATTTCCCGTGGCGAGATGGTGATTGTCGTTGACGACGAAGACCGCGAAAACGAAGGCGATGTCATCGCCGCCTCCGACAGCATTACCCCGCAGCAGATCGCCTTCATGATGAACCATGCGCGTGGGCTGATCTGCGTCGCCATGCCGGGCGAGCGACTGGATGCCCTCGACATTCCCTTGATGGTGTCGCGCAATACCGAATCCCTCAAGACAGCGTTCACCGTCTCGGTGGACTATATTCCGGGCACCACGACAGGCATTTCCGCCGCCGACCGGGCAAAGACCGTAAGCGCGCTGGTATCGGAGGATTCACGCCCCGAAGACTTCGCCCGCCCCGGCCATATCTTCCCGCTGCGCGCCAACCCGCAAGGCGTTCTCGGCCGCACCGGTCATACCGAAGCGGCCGTCGATCTTTGCCGTCTTGCGGGCAAATTCCCCTGCGGCACCATCTGCGAAGTCGCCAATGACGACGGCACCATGGCCCGCCTGCCCCAGCTCGAAGTCTTTGCCGAACGCCACGGCCTGCTCGTCGTGACGATCAAGGATCTCGTTTCTTACCTCAAGGGCGAGGTTGTCGAGGACGTGGTGCAGAAGCAGGTCGCCTGATCTGCGCTTCTTTGTTGTGAATACGAAAACGCCCGGTGCAAACCGGGCGTTAAATTTTAAAAAAAGCTTTTCCGGTCAGTTCCGCAACCGATACCCCGTCTTGAACATCCAGCTGACAACACCGAGGCAGAGCGCCAGAAACAGCGTGATCATCGCCAGACTGATGATCGGATTGACGTCGGCGATCTCATAGAAGCTCCAGCGGAAACCGCTGATGAGATAAAGCACCGGATTGAAGTGGCTGACCGTCTGCCAGAAGGGCGGCAGCATGTCGATGGAATAGAAGCTGCCGCCAAGGAAGGTCAAAGGCGGCACCACCAGCATGGGGATGAGGTTCAGCTGCTCGAAATTCGTCGCCCATATGCCGATGATGAAGCCGAACAGGCTGAAACTGACAGCCGTCAGCACGAAGAACAGCACCATCATGAACGGATGAGCGATGGTGATATCCACGAAGAAGGTGGCTGTTATCAGGATGATCGTCCCGATCATCAGGCCCTTGGTCGCCGCCGCCCCGACATAGCCGGCGACAATTTCCGTCATCGATACGGGCGCGGACAATATCTCATAGACCGTGCCGGTGAATTTCGGAAAATAAATGCCGAAGGAGCCGTTGCCGATACATTGCGTCAGCAGCGTCAGCATGATGAGGCCGGGCGTTATGAACGCGCCGTAGGAAACCCCGCCAACCTCCTGAATCCGCGAACCGATCGCGGTTCCGAAAACGATGAAATAAAGCGAGGTGGAGATGACTGGCGAGACCACGCTCTGCAGCAGGGTGCGCCGCGTGCGTGCCATTTCGAACAGATAGATGGCCTTGATGGCTTCGAAATTCATTTCTGGCCTCCCACCAGCGAAACGAAGATATCCTCAAGCGAGCTCTGCCGCGTTGAAATATCCTTGAAATGGATGTTGGCGGCGGAAAGGGCGCTCAGAACATCGGCAATACGGCCCTGCTCGCCATTATCCTCGATTTCATAGGTGACGGTGCAACCGTCTTCAGAAAGCGTCAGACCGAAGGACGCGAGGGTTTCGGGCAATTGCTCCACCGGCTGGGCGAGTTCTAGGAAAAGCTGCTTGCGGCCGAGTTTCTTCATCAGCGCCGTCTTTTCTTCCACCAGCAGCAATTCGCCGCCATTGATGACGCCCACCCGGTCGGCGATTTCTTCCGCCTCCTCGATGTAATGCGTGGTGAGGATGATGGTGACACCCTTGGCCCGCAGCTCGGACACGACGTTCCACATGTCACGGCGGAGCGCCACATCAACGCCGGCGGTCGGCTCGTCGAGGAACAGAACCTTCGGCTCATGCGCCAGCGCCTTGGCGATCAGCACACGCCGCTTCATGCCGCCGGAAAGCTCGCGCAGCATGTTGTCCTTCTTGTTCCAGAGCGACAGGGATTTCAGGATGTGCTCGATCAGTTCCGGGTTCTTCTTCTGCCCGTGCAGGCCGCGCGAGAAGCTGACGGTGTTCCACACCGTCTCGAACTGGTCGGTCGTCAATTCCTGCGGCACAAGTCCGATCAGGGCGCGGGTCTGGCGAAAATCCTTCACCACATCATGCCCGCCGACAAGCACCGAACCTTCACCCGGATTGACGAGGCCGCAGACAATCGAGATCAGCGTCGTCTTGCCGGCGCCGTTCGGGCCGAGAAGGGCAAGGATTTCCCCCTCCCTGATATCGAGGCTGACACCTTTGAGCGCCTGAAAGCCGTTTGCGTAGGATTTTGTCAGATTCCGTATCGAAACAATGGCATTCATGGCGAATTCTTTCGAAAAACCGAGTAAGATGAACGCCATATAGACCGCAGAGGTTGCAAATGCCACCCCAGCGGACCGAACACTGCGTTCGGCAGAGACGGAAAATCAGCCGTAGACGCTATAGAAAAACTGCGCTGCGACGAAGACCAGAAACACCCCGAAGGCCCGCTCCAGCTGCTTCTTGCTGAGCGCATGGGCGAGCCGAGCGCCATAGGGCGCAACGACAAGCGTGATGGGGATCAGCAGCACCACGGCGATCCAGTTGATGAAGCCGGTGGAAAACGGCGGCAAGCCCGAATGCCCCCAGCCGGCCCAGATGTAGCCCAGAAGACCCGGCAGCGAAATCAGCACGCCGACACCGGAAGAGGTGGCGACCGCCTGATGGATCGTGCGTCCGTAAAGTGTCATGAAGGTGTTGTTCATCACCCCGCCGCCCACGCCCATCAGGCCGGAAAAGAGCCCGATGCCGGTGCCAACAAGAAAACGGCCCGGATTTTGCGGCAGGTCGGAACCAAGATGCCAGCTCGCCCGGTTGAAGATCATCCGGAAGGCAAGCGCGAGCGCGATGAAAGCGAAGATCAACCGCAGTGCAACACTGGAGGCATAGGCGGCCACCACGGACGCAAGGATGGTGCCGAGCGGTACGGCAACGATCCAGCCCTTCAGCAGATCGATATCAACAGCGCCTTTCTGACGATGCGTGAGAAACGAACGGATGGAGGTGGGCACGATGATGGCAAGCGACGTGCCGAGCGAGAGATGCATGCGCACCGCCTCCGGCACATCCAGAAGCCCGAAGACCTGGTAGAAGACGGGCACCAGCACCGCGCCGCCGCCGATGCCGAACAGGCCGGCCAGAAGACCGGCGACCACACCCGCTACCGCAAGCGCCGCCGCAAAGACCATCAGCTCTGAAACAGGGGGCATAAAGGCAGGCTCCCGAAGGCCGTTGTCACAAACATGTGACCCTCATAGCGTATCAGAAGAGCGCGGCAAGCCATGTTGGCCGCAGGTCAGTACGGCGCGATGTCTTTTGCCGCATATCCGCGCCGGATGGACCACTCCATGGGATCGTTTTCCCATTGCATGCCCTTGCAAAGACGCCGATATCCCCCCGATAAGGCTGTCTTCTTCAACCGGCCTTCGGGCCGGTCTTTTTTTGTGGGAATGTGACAGAAGAGTTGGAATTCCGGAAAGTGAATCCACACTTCCGTCATTCCGACATTGAGCCGGAATCCGGCCAACGCGCGTCGGCGCGACGGCAAGGCTCCTTTCAGCTCAAGGACTTCAGCTGGCTGGATTCCGGTCCAAGGCCGGAATGACGGAAGTTGCAAACATGACGCATTATAGCGAGCGTCTAAAACGCCGCCCGACTATCGCCCCGCCCAATCACGCCTTTCGCGTCTCCTAGTCACAATGCCTGTAACCTGACTTGCGCGTGCGCAGGTCGAAGTGAAAATGGTTCCAGTGGTTGGGATCGCTGCCCGGTCCGAGAACGGTCGAGAAATATTTGCAGCTGTCGGACCTCACCGCCTTCAGCAGCGCCTTTTCGCGGAAGGCGAAGAAGCTCTTGCTGCGCACGTCGATTTCCTTGCCGTTCTTCAGCGTGATGGTGCCGATGTCGATGGCGTTGCCGCGCGCATGTTCCGACCAGGGATTGCTGGAACGCGAATTCATCTTGCGGCAGGAATAGCCGCCCATCGGCGTGATGCGACCAACGCCGGAGAGATAACGGAAGCGCGAGGATGGCACGAGTTCGAACTTCACCCATTTGGCAAAGGCAAGCGTGACCTGGCAATTGAGCTTCACGGCCGGCCGGATGGCGACGCCGCTGGCGAGACCGCTGAGTTCGATCGGATAATCGATACCGCAGGTCGGACCATCGGCAATGCGCGCAACGTCCCGGAAAGCAACGCCGAGGCGGCGCAGTTCGGAGCGGCAGGCAACTTCGGAAGATGGCATGACGCCTGGTGGCATCGAGCGGTTGCTTTGCGGCCCACCGCCCGCCATCGGATTATCAGGCATGAGCATGGCGACTTCCTCCACCGGCTGGCGGCGCGAGGAGGAGCCGAGCGGCGGCGGCGGGATGAGCCGCGATTGGCTGGCCCGTTGCGGCTGGCGGGCCGGAGGCACGGCCATGGGATTATCCGTGCCGATGCCATCCACCACCGGCTGCGCGGAAGCACCCTCGGCAATCTCCGCATCCTGTTCTTCGGCAAGTCCGCGGACCGGCTCCACACCCAGCATGGAATCCATGTTCACGCCGCCTTCGCCTTCAGCAATCTGGTTGCCGGTCATCTGCTGCGCGGGCATGGTCTGGCTCTGCATGGTCTGCGCCGGCACAGTGGTATGGCCGCTGGCCGCCATGCGCGCCTGATGCTGGGAATCGAGTGTCGAATAACCCTGCCCGCCCTGCGGCGATTGCAGCAGGGGATCCTGCGAGGCGTAAGGTTCCGGCGTCGGTTGAGAAACGGCCGCGGGATAGTCACCGCCCTGCCCGACCCGCTCCGCCTGATACACGGCACCCGCCGGCGCGCTGTAACCCTGCTGCCGCGAGGAGCGGATAGCGCTGACGCGCGTGGTGCCGTCCACTTCCGCCGGTGGCACGAGGCCCTCCGCCGAACACGACACCATGACCGTGGAAATCATCAGCAACGTCACAAGACGACGCGGAAGGGAAACATACGCCATACGAGAACCTGTACCTTCAGCGGCCGCTATTCGCGGCAATACAGGATAAATTTTAAAGAAATGAGGTAAACGAAACCTTATTGGTTACGGGAAATAACGAACCTGGTTGTTTCGTGACGCTGCAAATGAAGAAGGCACGATCGAAATCGCGTCGAAGCTCATGACAGAAACGCTGAAACCTCTCCTCCGACACCCGACACTCAAACTTCTCCTCCGTCATCCTCGGGTCAAGTCCGAGGATGACGTCGAGTGCTGGAAAAGCTTCTCATTCATCTAAGGGCGCAGCCAAAGCCGCGCCCTCCACTTTCAGCCAAAACACCTGAAATCACGCGGCCCGCGAAACCTCGCGCGCAACCCCATGTCCAAGTTCGAAACGCGACAACAGCGAGCGCAGCTGGCGGCTTTCCTCGGCGAGCGTCTGGCTGGCCGCCGTCGTTTCTTCCACCATGGCGGCGTTCTGCTGGGTCATCTGGTCCATGTGGTTGACGGAGGTGTTGATCTCCTGCAGGCCGGTCGCCTGTTCGCGCGCGGCCGTGGCGATGGAGTTGACGTGGCCATCGACACGGTTGACCAGCGCCACGATCTCCTCCAGCGCATCGCCTGTCGAGCGCACGAGTGCGACGCCGCCGCCGACCTCCTCGGCCGAACGGTTGATGAGGGTCTTGATTTCCTTGGCCGCATTGGCGGAACGTTGCGCCAGTTCGCGAACTTCCTGCGCCACCACGGCAAAACCACGCCCGGCCTCGCCCGCACGCGCCGCTTCCACACCGGCATTCAGCGCCAGAAGATTGGTCTGGAAAGCGATCTCGTCGATAACAGAGATGATCTGCCCGATGCGCTTGGAAGAGTCCTCGATGCGGCCCATGGCGTCGACGGCATTACGCACGATCTCGCCCGAGCGGCCGGCGCTGGTTTTCGTGTCCTGCACCATCTGCCGGGCCTCGTTCGCCCGCTCGGAAGCAGTGCGCACCGTGGCGGTGATTTCATCGAGAGCGGCTGCCGTCTCCTCCAGCGCCGCCGCCTGCTGTTCGGTCCGGCGGGAAAGATTGCCGGTAGCGCCGCTGATGTCGGAGGCGCTGTCATTGACGACATGGCCGGTTCTGGCAATGGCCTCGATCGCACCGTGCAATGCGCCGACGGCACGGTTGAAGTCCATGCGCAGCTTTTCATAGTCCGTGCCGATATCGGTAAGCGAAACGGTCAGATCGCCATTGGCAAGCGCTTCGAGCGCATTGCCCAGTTGCTCCATGGCATGGGCCTGCCGCTCGGATGCGGAACGAAGCACCATCTCGTTGCCGTGCCGCGCTTCTTCCAGCGCCCGTTGCTGGTCGGCCTCGCGGGCCTGCAGCGCGCTGCGCTCATTGACGCTGTCGCGCAGTACCAGCAGCGTCTTGGCAATCGCGCCGATTTCATTGCGACGGTCGGCGAACTGGATATCCACCGCGCCGTCACCATCGGCGATGCGCCGCATGCTCTGGCGGATGAGATCGATCGGCCGGGTCACGCTGCGCACGACGGCTGCGGCCACGCCGACAACCAGAAGGCCGGCCACGACACAAAGACCGCCATTAAAATAGACGTCGCGCCAGAACACCGCTTCAAGATCGTCAACATAAACACCGGTGCCGACAATCCATCCCCAGGGGGCGAAACCGGCGACATGGGAGAATTTCTCGACCGGCTCCGGCGCACCGGGCTTCGGCCAGTAATAATCGACAAAGCCCTTGCCGCCTGCCTTGACCGTGTTCACGAACTCGACGAACAGCGCCTTGCCGTTCGGATCATTGTTGGCGGTAAGGTCCGTGCCGTTCATCTCGGGCTTGATCGGATGCATCACCATTTTCGGATGCATGTCGTTGATCCAGAAATAGCCGCTGCCATTGCCGTAGCGCATTGCCGCAATGGTCGTCTTGGCCTGCTGTTGCGCCGCCTCCCGCGTCAGGCTTCCGCTCTGCTCCAGCCGGTAATATTGATCGAGAATGGCAACAGCGGTTTCGTTCATTGCCGCAAGCCCGGCTTTCCGTTCGCGCTCCATTTCGTGGTAGCTTTCAAACAGGCTGAATGTGAGAGCCGCGGCCAGTATTGCCAGAAACAATGCGACGAGCGCATACAGGCGCATAGATATTGTTACGTTTTTCATGTTCCCCCTCAACGTCGCTGATGCACTTCGACCAGCCGATGTTAAAGGCAAAAAATTTATTATTATTAAATACACATATTATACGTTGGTATTATTCTTATATGCTCACATTAATTCGCACCGCCATTCCAAACCGGTACAAAAAGCGTGAATTTTCAAACCGGCCGGCGGCATTTAAAGACAGCGTTAACCCTGCCGCCCCTATCCTCCTTGACCGAAATTACACTGCAGGGAGGCGCGCGATGGCACGGCCCAATTTTCGCTATACGCATTATGACCTGAAGGAACTTCGGGCCGGAACGGTCATTGAAGTATCCCTGTCGGCCGTCAACAATGTCCGGCTGATGACGGGGGCGAATTTCCAGCGTTTTACCGAATTGCTCGATTTCAAATATCTCGGCGGCGTCGCGAAAAAATCGCCGATCCGCCTCGCCATTCCAGAGACGTTACACTGGCATCTGGTCATCGACGCCGAAGGCCATAGCGGCCTCGCAGAATCCTCGGTCAAGATGCTGCCCGCGCAGCCGCAGGCAGCACCACATCGCAAGGCATCCTGATCTTCTTTAAAAACAGTGAGTTGCCGCGGTTTTGCGACTCTTTTTGCCAACGGCCTGAATCTTTTTCTTAAGATCGACCGTAATACGGTTTCGGCTCAAACCGCGCAAAAACCTAACGCGATCCCCGCTCGCGGCGCAGCTTCGCCCACCAGTCCAGACGCTTGCGGATTTCCCTTTCGAAACCCCGGTCCGGCGGATCGTAAAAGGTCGTGCGCCCCATTTTCTCCGGGAAATAATCCTGCCCGGAAAAGGCATCCGGCTCGTCATGGTCGTAGCGATAGCCATCGCCGTAACCTTCGCCCTTCATGAGCTTGGTCGGCGCGTTCAGAATATGTTTCGGCGGCACCAGCGAGCCGTTTTCCTTGGCCGCCCGCATCGCCGACTTGAAGGCGTTATAGACGGCGTTCGACTTCGGCGCGGTGGCGAGATAGACGCAAGCCTGAGCCAATGCGAGCTCGCCTTCCGGTGAGCCCAGATAATCATAGGCGTCCTTGGCGGCATTGCAGACGACGAGCGCCTGCGGATCGGCAAGGCCGATATCCTCAACCGCCATGCGCACCAGCCGCCGCCCGAGATAGAGCGGGTCTTCGCCGGCATCGAACATGCGGGCGAGATAATAAAGCGCCGCATCCGGGTCCGAACCGCGCACCGACTTATGCAGTGCGGAAATGAGATTATAGTGGCCGTCCTGGCTCTTGTCGTAAACCGGGGCGCGGCGCTGCACGATGCGCGTCAGCCCCTCGGTATCGAAGGTCTCATCCTTGCGCGCCGCACGCCAGACCTCTTCGGCAAGCGTCAGCACGGCGCGGCCATCGCCGTCGGCCATGCGGATGAGGCTTGCGCGCGCCTCCTCGGTGAGCGGCAGGGGCTTACCCTCCGCCTCCTCGGCGCGTTTCAATAATTCGCTCAGGCTCTCCTCGTCATGCGAGCCGAACGTCAGCACGCGCGCCCGCGACAACAGAGCGGCATTCAGCTCAAAGGACGGGTTTTCGGTGGTGGCGCCCACCAGAATGATGGTGCCGTCTTCCATCACCGGCAGGAAACTGTCCTGCTGGGCGCGGTTGAAACGATGGATTTCGTCAACGAAAAGCAGCGTCTGCCGGCCATTCATCCGACGTGTGCGCGCTGCCTCGAAAACCTTCTTGAGATCGGCGACACCGGAAAAGATCGCCGAAATCTGCTCAAAGGCCAGCCCCGCCTCGCCGGAAAGCAGCCGCGCAACTGTGGTCTTGCCGGTGCCGGGCGGGCCCCAGAAGATCATCGATCCCAACGACCCGCTATCGATCATGCGGCGCAGAACGCCCTCCTCGCCCGTCAGATGCGGCTGCCCGCTCACCTCCGCCAGCGTCTTCGGACGCAGGCGATCGGCAAGAGGCCGCCGGTTGGCGACCTCCACGGGCACTTGCGGGGCGAAGAGATCGTCGCTCATCGCAGGAACTGCCGGATGCGTTGCCCGTCACGCAGGATTTCCACGCGCCAGAAGCCGGGATTGTCATCCAGCGCCTTTTCGACCGCAGCGGTGGAGGCGATGTCTGCGCCGTTCAGCGACAGGATCACATCCTTCGGCTGGAAACCGACACGATAGGCCGGCGAACCGCGCTTCACATCGGTGATCACAACACCCGTCACCTGTGACGGCATCCGCAATTCATCGGCAAGCTTCGGCGAGAGATTGGCGACTGTCGCGCCGGCAAAGGGATTGCGGCCCTCGATCAGGCGCTCATCACGCGGCGCGGTTTCCGGCGCGGTGTCGAGCGCAATCGTAACCTTTTTCTCTTTGCCCTTTTCCACCACCGTCAGTTCGGCGGATTTGCCGATACCGGCGGTGGTCACGCGATATCCCAGCGCATCCGGATGCTCCACCTCGAAGCCGTTGACGGCCGTTACAACCTCGCCGGGCTCGATGCCCGCCTTTTCGGCCGGTCCACCCTTGACGACGCTGACGACAAGCGCGCCGCGGGCCCGGTGCAGGCCAAGCGCTTCAGCGACATCTGATGTCACGGGATCGAAGGTGGCGCCGATATAGGGACGCTCGAAGCTCGCGTCACCGCGTTCAGCAGCAGCGACGAAAACCCGGAC